>CAYJQA010000425.1:0-5420 GCA_964372065.1 uncultured Litorilinea sp. | reverse complement strand
GGGTGGGGGGTGACCTGCTTGACCTCTGGGCGGCGTGCCGTTCGGGCTCGATCGGCCAAGCCATGACCGAGGCGAAGTCCTACCTGGGCATCAGGGACGCAATGCCGGTGCGTGAGCGCAAGGAGTATCGGCTTCCACAGAGGCCGCAATGTGGGGCGCCCAAGGCCGGCGCCCGGGAGTGGCTGCTGGGTCGCGGTCTGAGCGACCAGACGCTGGCGGACTTCCGCGTCGGCGAACAGATTCGCGACGGCAGGACCTACGCGGTCTTCCCGTACCTGCGCGATGGCGCGCTCGTCAATGCCAAGACGCGCAACGTCGCCGACAAGAAGGACATGCGCCAAGAGTCTGGCGCCGAACCTTGCCTGTTCGGCTGGCATCTGATTGACCCCAGGCAGCGCACGGTGGCCATCACCGAGGGCGAGATCGACGCCATGACGCTGCATCAGGCTGGCGTCGCGGCGCTGTCAGTCAACGCGGGCGCAGGCAATCACCAGTGGATCGAGAACGACTGGGAACGCCTGGAGCGCTTCAGCGAAATCTTAGTGTGCTTCGACGATGACGATGCTGGGCATAAGGGTGCCGCCGAAGTCGTCCAACGGCTTGGGGCGGAGCGCTGCAAGGTGGTCAAGTTTGGCGCCAAGGACGCGAATCAGTGGCTGATGGACGGCGCCGGTACCGAAGACTTCCGCCGCACCATCGCAAGCGCCAAGCCGCTGGACCCGGCCGAGCTCATCAACATGTCCGAGATCATGGGCCAGGTGAAGGCGCTGTTCTACCCGGACCATGGCGCGGCAACTGCGCCTTGCCTGATGTTGGGAGGCGCCCCCTTCCAGTGGCTCGAATTCCGCCCCGGCGAGTTGACCGTGTGGACCGGCTTCAACGGCCACGGCAAGAGCCTGATGCTCAACCAGGTGCTGCTGGGCCTGTTGCAGCAGGGTGAGCGCATGTGCGTGTTCAGCGGCGAGATGACCCCCGCCCAGCAAGGCAAGCGCTTGGTCAAGCAGGCCACCGGCCTGGACCGGCCGACGCCGGCCTACATCGACGCTGTAGGCGCATGGCTTCAGGATCGCGCTTGGCTGTTCAACGTCCTGGGCAGTTCAACGATTGCCCGGCTGCTCGAGGTCTTCGCCTACGCCAACCGCCGCTATGGCATCCGTCACTTCGTCGTCGACAGTCTGATGATGACCGACGTGCCCGAGGACGGACCTGGCTCGATGACTGCGCAGAAGGCAGCCGTGCAAAAGCTGGCTGACTTTGCCAAGCGCCACGGTGCCCACCTTCACCTCGTAGCCCACCCGCGCAAGGGGCGAGACGAGAGCCAGGCGCCCGGGAAACTCGATGTGGCCGGAAGCTCGAAGATCACCGACGGCGCGGACAACGTGCTGACGGTGTGGTCCGCGCGCAAGGAGGAAGGCGATGCCGAACCGGACAAGCCCGATGGCTGCCTGGAGTTGCAGAAGCAGCGGAACGGTGACACTCAGCATCGGAAGCTGTGGCTCTACTTCAACCGGGCAGCAATGCAGTTCTGCCCATCCTCGGCGCGCCGTGCCGTGGCGGCGGTGGAGTTCAAGGCGCCATCGTCTACCGCGGCGATGGTCAGCGCTGGCGAGAAGAATCTGGCCAACGACGACGCGGAGAGTTTCTGATGGGAGCGCCGATGTTGTTGAGTCGGCTCCGCGCGGCCGGGCTCGCTCTGACCCCGACAGGTGATGGCGGGTTGACTGCCGCACCGAGGTCCGCACTTTCAGACCTTGACCGCGCGCAGATCCGTGAGCACAAGGCCGAACTCCTGAAACTGCTCATGCCGACCCATGAAGCCGCGGCCGCCGTCCACGAGGCGCTGGAGGAACGCGCCGCCGTTCGTCAATACGATGGCGGCATGACACGGGCCGCGGCGGAAACGGAAGCTGCTGGCGACCTGGGCATTCGTGCCCTGTGCCTGCACTGTGCCCATCGATCGATCCGCAGGACATGTCTGGAGCCCGTCCGCGCCGGGCTCGCGTCGAGTTTCGAACTCGTCTTCACTGAACTGCTGCCCGATGCCGACTGCCCGGCGTTCGCACCGAAGGTGGCCGCAGCATGACCACCATTCTTGCCATGACCCACTCCATGACCACGACAGGACGGTGGCTGGATCGGCTGCGCGATTTCTTTCATCGCCCCGCACAGAAGCCGATTCCACCTATGAAGAACGCGCCCGAATAGCTTTCGTCGAAACTTTCGACTGCATCATTTTTAGGCAAGGTGGTTTCTTTCGTTGAGGGCTGCATTCCTTTCGTTTGAGGATGCAAGGCGAAAGTAAAACCGCCCCGAAGGGCGGCACGGGTGTCCATCATCAGTCCAGCTACACCCGCTCGCTCTGCCTGTAGACGACCTCGCCGATCGTCGTGACGCCATCGTGGCAGCGCTTGTCCGGCCAGTGGCGCTTGTCGGGGTTGTCTGACCTGATCCACCACTCCCCGGCATCACGCACCAGGCGCTTGATGGACAGCATGCCTTCGTAGTTCAAGGCGAAGGCCCGGCCATCGCGCGGCTCAGTCTGTGCGGTGTTGATGACCACCAAGTCGCCGTCGAACAGCGTGGGCTCCATGCTGGCGCCATTGACCCGCGAGGCCAGCAGCTTCTCGGGGCGATACCCGCGCTGGTCGAGCCAGTCCTTTCGGATGACGATGGGTGGCACATCGCTGGTCGCAGCCTCGATGGCAAAGCCGGTCATGCCGGCCGCCGCAGCGGCGCAAGGTACAGTGGAATCAGCTTTCATTCGATCCTCCGTTGATCGGGTGGGGGTCAGGGGTCGGTCGCTACGGGCACATCGTCGTCGGTGTCGGTCTTGGTCTCCAGCGCGCCAATTCGCCGCTCAATCGGTCCGCCGCGACCCAGGCTCCGAGATAGAGCGCAAGGCCCAGAAGCATCAATCGATTCGCGGTCATCGTGCCCTTCTCCTCGGCGGGCCGATGAGACTGGGCGTCATGAAGTAGGCGCAGACCACACTAGGCGCAGGTGCGGTGGGCGGGGGCGCTCGTTGCGCGGAGCCCAGGACGGCAGAACACCGTGCGCGACGTAATGGGCCGCGGCCATCGCCGCGCGCGCGCGGTCAAGCGCGATGAACTGTGGTTGCTCGGCCGGGCTCATCACCTCCTGGCGCTCGCGCTCTTTCCGGCGCTCTTTCCGGCGCTCGTGTTCTTCATGCGAGACGTTCAGCCAAATGCGAAACGTGCCATCCAACTTGCGCGCGATCTGCATGTAGCCCATAACGCCTGCCCCTCGGCTACGGCCGGCCGGCTGATAGTTGACGCTGCACGTACCGCGGCCAGGCTGGCCTGGAAACATGTCTGCAGTGGCAAGGCCGGCGGCCACCAGCGCTTCGAGCGGACCATCAAAGTGGTCTTTCCAAAGGTTGATGTCGTCTTCGCGTTTGGTCCGGCTGTTGATGTTCTTCGTGACGCCCGGCACTTCTCGAATGACAGCCGCCGGCTCGTAGAAGTTGGGCTTAGCCACGGCTGGCCTCCGCATCGCCGACAGCCAATGCGTGCAACGTTTCGTCGGCCTGGGCAATCAGCCGCTCGATCCAATCGCGGTTCTGATCCTGCGGAAGCTGTGCTGCGACTGCAAGCGCGCCGCCCAGCAGCGCGCGCACGTTGTGTAGCGGCTCAAGGCGGTCTTCTTCAAGCGCTTGGTTCTGCGAAGTGCTGCCGCTGGTAGTCTCTTGGGTAGCCATGGTGTGCTTCTCCTTGGGTTGCACGTTGTGGTCAGGGGCCGGTCACTGTTTTCGCAGCGGTCGGCCCCGCCTTGCCGCTGATCCGCAGCGGCCACGGTGCCCGGCGGGAGTCAGGGGTCGCTGTTTTGCCAGCTTCCGGCCCCGTCTATTGCCGGCATCCGGCCGGCGCGGGTTCGCGGGTCAGGCCCGCTTGCTCTGCAGGTCAATCACCTGGGCGCCCTCGCGCAGGCGGTCGAGGTAGTCGGCCCACGTCATCATCATCGCGCGCCGCTGCTCAAGGAACTTCGTTCGGTTGTATGCCCGCCCAAGTGAGTCGCCGACAACGTGCGCCAGTTGGGGCTCGATAACTTCCTCTGCCACGCCCAGCCGCTCGGCCAGGATCGTGCGCGCCGTCGCCCTGAACCCGTGCCCGGTCATCTCATCTTTGCCAAATCCCATTCGGCGCAGCGCCGACAAGACGCCGTTGTCGGACAGCGGCCGCTCGGGCGTCAGGGGATTCGGAAACACATAGCGGCCGGTCCCCGTCAGCGGGTGTAGATCGCGCAGGATTGCCACGGCTTGCGGCGCCAGCGGCACCACATGGGCCGGCCCGGTCAGCTTCGCCTTGAGTCGGCCTTTCATACGCGCAGCCGGAACGGTCCAGGTCGCGCCGTCCAGATCGAACTCGGCCCATTCGGCTTTGCGCAGCTCGCCGGGACGCAGGAACACCAGCGGCGCCAGTGCCAGGGCTGCACGGACTACCGGCGTGCCGTGATAGGCGTCGATCGCCCGTAGCAGTTCGCCCAGCTTCGCCGGGTCCGTAATTGCAGCCCGATGCTGCGCCACCGGCAACACAATGGCGCCTTTCAGATCGCGCGTCGGGTCGCTTTCGCAGTAGCCGTGCTGCACTCCGTGGCGGAACACTGCGCCGGCCAGCTTGAGAGCACGGTATGCAGTTTCGACGGCGCCGCGCGCCTCCACTCGCCGCGCATGCTTCAGTAGCTCAGGCGCGGTTAGATCAGCCAAGGGCCGCTCGCCGATGTAGGGGAACAGGTCATTCACCAGCAGCGCCAGCACTTTGCCTGCGTGCGCTGGCGACCAGCTCGGTGCCATTCGCGCATGCCACTCGCGGGCCGCATGCTCGAAAGTGCCGGGGCCGGGCAGGCCAGCAGCGGCCAGCCGCGCAGTTTCAGCCTTGAGCACTTCGGCCACCTTGTCGGCCTTGCGCTTCTCGCTCGGGTCGGTGCCGGCTGCAATCAATGTACGGGCTTCCTCGCGCCGCTTGCGAGCCAGCGTCAGCGGTACATCGGGGTACGTGCCGAGGCTCAGCATGCCCTCTTTGCCGCCACTCCAATAGCGAAGGCGCCACCAGCCCGCGCCGGTCGGCCGGGCCTCCAGATACAGCCCGTTGCCGTCGCTGATTCGCTTGGGCTTGCCCGCCTTGATCGCCGCCCTCAGCGCGGCCTTGATTGCCTTGTCCGTCAGGGTGTCGGTGGCTGCCATTCTGGGTAACTCGCTTCCGCTTTGGGCCGCTTCCGGCCTGTTACCCGGATTGTTACCCGGTCAGCGTCTGGATGCAAGTGACGTTATCCGGTCACATATGGACATGAAAAAAGCCGCAAGTCGTTGATTTACTTGCGGCTTTCGTCGTTCATGGCCCTTTGTGGACTCTTGTTTGGTAGGCCGTGTTGGACTTGAACCAACGACCAAAGGATTATGAGTC
>CAYJQA010000424.1:0-5421 GCA_964372065.1 uncultured Litorilinea sp. | reverse complement strand
GCCGGATCCTTCGGCTACGCAGTGGTCTTTTCCGGCGCGATAACGGGTGAGGTTCACGAGTTATGATTGAGTTGGCGCCCGGCCACAAGCAGGGTCTTGTCGTCGCCAATCCGGTGCTGATCGCCGGGGGCGCGGTGGGCTACGGCGAAGTCGCGCCGCCGGGGTTGGACCTCGGCCAAGTGGGCGGCGTCGTGGTCGGCCCGGTCATGGCCGCGGCGCGTGCGGGCAGCGATGGGCCGCGCGTGGCAGAGTCGCCGGGTGGACTCGTGCTGTCGGCGGGGCTGCAAAACCGCGGCGTGGCGGCCGCGCTCCGCAAGCACGCCAAGCTGTGGCCCCGCTTGGGCTGTCCGGTCATCGTGCAGATCGCGGACACGGACGCCAAGGGCGCGGCCGCGTTGGCGGCGCGCGTCGGGGCCAGTCCGGGCGTGCTGGGGCTGGAGCTACTGCCGCTAACCGACGATCTCGCCGTAGTGCGGAACATGGTGCGGGCGGTGCTGCGGGCGGGCGATCTGCCGCTGTGGGTGAAGCTGCGTCTCGACCTGGCCGCGCAATGGGCCGCGCCGCTGGCCGAGGCGGGCGCTAACGCGCTGGTCGTGGGACAGCCGCGGCCGGGCCGCCTGCTACGATCCGATGGTCACTGGGTGATGGGCGACGTCTATGGCCCGTTGGCTTTCCCGCTGATGCTGGACGCGCTGGCACAGGTCGCCAGACTGGCAGCGGGCGGGCCCGCGCTGATCGCGTGCGGTGGGGTGCATACCGCCGACCAACTGCGCCAGGCATTGGCCGCGGGGGCGTCCGCGGTGCAGATCGACAGCGCGCTGTGGGTCGAGCCGAGCTTGCCGCTATGGTTGGTGGGCGCGTGGGCGACGGGTTTCGCCGCGGCGGAGGGGGACGGTCGCTAGAAGAGCGCGATTTGCTGGGGCGGACGCCGGCCTGCCAGCAGGATAAAGGGGGCGGCGCGCGCCACATCGCGCACGCCCAGGCGGCGCAGTTGCTCCAACTCGCGCAGGTCGCCCTGATGGCGGGCGGCGAGGATGGCGTCGGCGGCGACCGGACCGATGCCGGGGACACGCAGCAATTGGCCGCGGTCGGCGCGATTTAGCTCGATGGGCGCTTGGGTCAGGTTGGTCTGCGCCCACAGCAGCTTGGGGTCGTGGTTGAGCGGCAGATTGGTATTGGCGTCGAAGGGGAAGTCCTCGACCTGCCAACCGTAGTCGCGCAGCAGAAAACCGGCCTGGTAGAGACGGAACTCGCGCAGCGGGGCCGTGGGCGCGAGATGGTCGAAGGGCGTCTCGGCGACGGGGTTGAACGCGGAGTAATAGGTCCGCCGCAGGCCCATCTGCTGATAGAGCCGTTCGCTCAGTTGCAGCAATTCCAGGTCCGTATCGCCGACCGCGCCGACGACGAACTGCGTGACCAGGCTGGCGCGCAGCCCTTCGCGGCGGCGGATTTGGCTCATCCACTGCGTGCGCGTGATCAGTTCCTTCCAGTAATCCTTCTTGGGAGCCAGCGCGGCCAGGCGCTGTGGCGTCGGCCCTTCCAGGTTTACCGAGACGCGGTCGGCGAGGATCATGGTCTGGCGGATCTGGTCGTACTCCGCCCCCGGCATGACTTTGAGGTGGATGTACCCGCGGTAGTGGTATTTGCGTCTTATTATTTCAGCCGTGGCGATAATCTTGTCTTGCGTCGTGACGCTGCCCTTGATGATGCCGGACGACAGAAACATGCCGTCCACGATCTTGGCATTGGCAAGCTGGATGAACGTCTGCGCCATCTCGTCGGGCGTGAAGGTGACGCGGCGGGTCCCATTACGCCCGGCGCGGAAGGGGCAATAGAAGCAATTGCGCTCGCAGGCCGTGGTCATCATGGCCTTGAGAATGGGCTTCTTGCCGGTGGGTGTCGTGACTTCGGTGACGCACGGCAGGGGCTTGGGTCTGCGCTGCGGCGCGTTCGCCGTTTCCTCCTGCGGTTGACCGCCGGCAGGCTCGAAGCGGGTGGCGTCGCCAAGTAGGGAGAGTCTTTCCATCGGATCGGGCCGAAATTCAACGCTCATATGTTCTATTGTACAGGCTTGGATCGTGAAAGTCAAGCGCCGGTTTCTGGTTACTGGTTGACATAACTTGTGATTCGGAGTACCATCGTATGCGTGCGGTAGTGCAGCGGGTATCACGCGCCAGCGTGAGCGTGGATGGGCAAACGGTCGGCGCGATCGATCTGGGATTCCTGGTGCTCCTAGGCATCACGCACGGGGATGGCGAGGCCGAAGCCGCGCTGTTGGCCCGCAAGATCGCCGGGTTGCGCGTTTTTGAGGACGCCGACGGCAAGATGAACGTGGGCCTCGTCGATGCGGGCGGCGCGGCGCTGGTCGTGAGCCAGTTCACGTTGTACGGCGATATCCGCAAGGGAAGACGCCCCAGTTTCACCGACGCGGCCGCGCCCGATGTGGCGGAGCCGCTGTACCGGCGTTTTTGCGAGTTGCTCCGCCAAGAGGGTGTGCCCGTCGCTCAGGGCGTCTTTCGGGCGCACATGGCGGTGGCGCTGGTAAACGACGGTCCGGTGACGCTGTGGCTCGACAGCGCCGATCTGCGGCGCACCTGAACGCGGGCGCAAAGCCCACAAGACGGAGGGGACTATACCCATATGAAAGAGGGCAGCATTCTTAAGGTCGAAACGCCGGGGACTGACCTGGTAATCGTCGAGGCCATGACGGCCGAACTGGAAGACTATATCGTCAAGGACGATGTATACCGGACGATCATCGTGCGGACTACGGATGGCGACCTGAACCTGCGCATGACCGGCGGCGATCTGTTGGCGCGGTTTCACCGTTTGCAGGGCGAATCCGCCATGTTGTCGGCGGGCGAACAGCAGCGCCTGGCCGCCGTCCAGCAGCAGGCCGACGCCACGATCTACAGCCTCAAGACGCGTTTTCACCAGCGCTTGCAGCGCGAGATGAAGGCGCGCCTGGAGACGCTGCGCTGGTATCTGGACGAACTGGACGACGACAAGCAGGCCGGGGCCGGCAACTTCCCGTTTGAGATGCGCAACCGCCAGCGTGTCGAGGAGATCGTCAAACATCTGGGGACCGATGTGACCGAGGAACTCGTGATCCAACTGCGGCAGATCGACAAGCGCATCCGGATGATTGGCCGCCCCGCCGAGTTTACCTGGGACCCGCGCGTGCAGCACGTTTACCCGCAGGACCGCTACTGGTATCTCTATATGCGCCCATAGCGCCGCACCGCCGGGAGCACCATACACGCAAAACGGGCCGGTCTGGGTTGCCAGATCGGCCCGTTTTTGTTTGGAATGCTTGCTTCACGCCGGCGGGTTGAGCAGACGAATCACTTCGTCGTGGATGCCGCCGCCCGTGGCGACCGCGCCGTGGCCACCGATGGGGTCGCGGCCCTGCCAGTCGGTGATGCGCCCGCCCGCGCCCTCGACGATGGGAATGAGCGCCATCAGGTCCCACGCGTTCATGATGGGGTCGGTCATGATGTCGGCCCCACCGGTAGCAACGAGGTAGTAGCCGTGGCAGTCGCCCCAGTTCTGGTAGCGATCGACGCGGCGGGAGAGCCGCTCAAAGGCCGCGCCGTCCTGGTAGTTGCCCACGTTCCAGTGCGCCGTGTTGAGCAAGATGGCGTCTTCGACGCGGGGGCAGGCGCGCACGTGAACCTGGCGGCCGTTGAGCCATGCGCCGGAGCCGTCGCCCACCAGGTAGTCGCCGAAGATGGGGTGGTTGATGACGCCCAACAGCGGCCGCCCAAACTTGGTGAGCGCGATGAGCGTGCCGAAGAGATAGCTGCCGCTGATGAAGCTCTTGGTCCCGTCAATCGGGTCCAGCACCCACTGATAGTCGGCCTCGGGCAGGTGATGGCCGAACTCCTCGCCCAAGATACCGTGGTCGGGGAAGGCGGCCATGATGGCCTCGCGCATGGTCTCCTCGGCCTGCATGTCGGCGATGGTGACGGGCGAGAGGTCCGCCTTCAAGTTGACCTTGAAGTCACTGCGGAAGTAGGGGCGGATGACGCCGGCGCTGAGATCGGCAAGCCGCCGGGCAAAGTCCGCCCATTCCCGGAGTTCCACCGCGTCCGCCGTGAGAGTCGTGACCGTGGCTGTCATGCGAATTCTCCCGGCTCGAAGAACGGCAGCAAGGCTGCGTGTTTGTCGGCGGGGGTGATGTCTTTGGCAAAGAACCAGTAGTGCTTGGGCAACTTGGCTCCATCAGCCGACGACTTGCGCTGAGTGGCGGCTAGTTGCAGGTTGCTGCGCGCCGCGCCCATGTCCCCACGCAGCACCCAACCGATGCCCGCCAGATAGAGCATGGCCCAGTTGGGCGCACGCTGTTCGCGGATGGCGCGCAGCACGATCTCCAGCCCGGTCGCCTTGGGGTCGCCCAAGTAGTAATGGGCCAGGATGAACTCCATCATGCTGCCCTGGTCGGTCTTGCCCACCTCAGCCGCGGTCACGGTCTCGAACGCCGTGCGCGACTGCGCCGTGTTGCCCTTGTGATGCAGTGCGACGCCGCGCCAGAATCCGGCGCGTACCGGGTGCTCCTTGTGGTCCATGCCGATATAGCGCAGAGCATCGTCATAGCGCCCTTGATGAACCAAGCGCCCATAGAGCAGGTGCAGGTTGGACGCATACGCGCCGCCGGACTGGATCACTTGCTCGAACAGCCGCACGCCTTCGTCGAGATTGCCGGCGTCAAAGGTGGCAAGGGCGCGCAGCCCCAACACATAGGCGCGGTCGTTCTTGGCCTCGGGACTGTCGCCGTCCGCGTGTTTCTCCGTGACCTGCGCGTCCATATGGTCCAGCAGCGGGAGCGCAACCGCGGGCTGTTCGGCCTTGAGGTAGGCCGCAACCAGCGCGCCCCAGTCGCCCAGGTTAGCGTCCGGCGCGTCGGCGGCAGCCCGCAATCGGGCAAAGGCTTCTTCGGTGCGCCCGGCAAGCAGGAGAATGTCGGTGATGAGCGTGTCGAGCATCTCCCGTTCGCTTTCGCCGGCGGCGGTCTTGAGCTTATCCACCACGGCCAGCGCCTCATCGTAGCCGTCGCGCACGTTGTAGTAGCCTTGCAGGTCGAGGCCCGCGGCCATCAACAGATTGTGCAGGCGGCGGTTGGCCGACTGGCGTGCGCTTTCCGGCAGGGCCAGGAGTCCGTCGACGACTCTTTCATAGAGGGGGATGGCGAGGTCATTGTAGTTGCGCGCGTGCTGCTGCGCCTGGCTGAACAGGTCTTCCCAGGAGCCTTGAACACGACGGGGCGCAGACTGCGAAGGCGGGCGTTGATTCATGGTCGGTGCAATCTCGGTTTCAGTGAACGATAGCGCAAGGGTCTAGACGTCGATCTCGCGCTTGACGGTTGACAGCAAAGTATCGGCCCGCAAGTCCGGCAAATTGTAGCAGACGCCGCCCAGGGCA
>CAYJQA010000423.1:0-5430 GCA_964372065.1 uncultured Litorilinea sp. | reverse complement strand
GCTGACGATGCTGCCGTAGAGCGTGTCTTGGGGGGACAGGGCGACGACCTTGAAGCCCGCCTGTTCCAGGGTGGCGATCATCTCGGCGCGGCCGGTCTCGCACAGATGGGCGGGAAAGAAGCCGCGGTTGCCGACGATTAAGCCGAGGGTTACTGGTTTCATGACGTTACTCCCTCCTCAATGGGTAATACTGGATGCAACAAGACAGATTGCTGGATTACGCCTTGGCCAGACGGATCACGTTCCACGAAGCGGGCGGCAGCGTGGCGGTCAGACGCCCGCCGTCCAACGTCGCGTCGCCATTAGCTTTGGGTGTAACCCGATTGGGTTGGTCTTGGGTATTGGTGGCCTTGAGGTCGGGGTGGGTGAGCGTGATGTGCTCGACCACCCGGTAGCCGGCAAAGGCGCGGGCGTCGCCGCTCAACGGCATGACCTCGCTCAAGTTGCGGTTGAGGGCGAAGACGCGCCGCCAGGCTCGTCCCAAGTCGCCACCGAGTCCACATAGGGCACGGCGTCGAACTCGGCGTCGTCATAGGTAGGCGACTGGACGGCGACATCGAGAGCGACGCCATTCCCGAAGCGGCAGCCGTGATAGAACGGATAGTAGATGGTCTGTCGCCAGGATGGGCCGTCGTTGACGGTCATAATGGGCGCGATCACGTTGACCAGTTGGGCCAGACACGCCATCTTGACGCGGTCGGCGTGGCGCAGCAGCGTGATGATCATCGCGCCCACCAACAACGCATCCTCCATGGTGTAGAGGTCTTCCAACAGGGGCGGCGCTTCCTGCCACGGCTCCATCGCCTTGTCGGCGGCGTTCGAGTGGATCCACACATTCCATTCGTCGAAGGAGAGATAAAGCGTCTTCTTGCTGCGTTTCTTGGCCTGGACGTAATCGCAGATGGAGGTCACCGCGGTGATAAAGCGGTCCATGTCAATGGACTTGGCGAGGAAGTTGAGCGTGTTATCGTTGCGGTTGCCGTAGTAGGTGTGCAGCGAGAGGAAGTCGACATGATTGTAGGTGTGGTCGAGGACCGTGGCTTCCCACCCGGCGTAGGTGGGCATATGGGAATTGGAACTGCCACACGCCACCAGTTCGACGGTGGGGTCCACCCATTTCATGACTTTGGCGGTTTCGGCGGCGAGCCGGCCATATTCGTCGGCGGTCTTGGCGCCGATCTGCCAGGGGCCGTCCATTTCGTTGCCGAGACACCAGACTTTGACGTTGTGCGGCTCGGCGTGACCGTTGGCGCGGCGGCGGTCACTCCACAGCGTGCCGCCGGGGAAGTTACAATATTCGAGCATGTCGCGGGCCGCCTCGATGCCGCGCGTGCCGAGGTTGACGGCGAACATGGGCGCGCTGTTGGCGGCGCGGCACCAGTCCACAAATTCGTCCACGCCGAACTGATTGGTCTCAACGGACATCCAGGCTAAGTCCAGGCGGCGGGGGCGCTGGCTGCGCGGGCCGATGCCGTCTTCCCAATCATAGCCGGAGACGAAATTGCCGCCCGGGTAGCGGACGATGGGTACGTGGAGTTCGCGCACCAGGTCGAGCACATCCTGGCGAAAACCGTGGCGGTCGGCAGTGGGGTGGGTTGGCTCATAGATGCCGTGGTAGACGGCGCGGCCAAGATGCTCGATGAAAGAACCGTAGAGTCGCGGGTCGCCGTCGCCGATGGGGCGGTCGGGTGCTAACGTAAGGGAAGCGGTCGGTGACATAAGGGGTTGGCTCCCATAGTGTATGACATCGGTGTAATGAGGGGCAGCGCAGAGTTGACAAATGGATAGACAACCATTATGATAAGACAACTGCGGAAAACGTTTTAAGGCGGCAACAAAATCTTAACACGAGCCGGCAGGGTTGTCAATCCGGTCGGCGCGTGTTGTAGGGCCATCCCCCTATCTTTTTAGCCCGACCGAGGAGAGTGCGCCATGACAGCCCAACACGCGCGGCGTGTCACCATCGTGGACGTCGCGCGCCTTGCTCAAGTGTCCGCCGGTACGGTTTCCAATGCCCTGACAGGAAAACGCCCTGTGGCCGAGGCTACGCGCCAGCGGATATTGCATGCCATCGAGGAAATCGGCTATCAGCCGAATTTGCTGGCCCGCGGTCTGGTGAATCGTCGGAGCCAGACCTTGGGGGTGATCGTTTCCGGTCTGGAGTATTATGGGCCGACGCGGACGTTGATCGGGATTGACCAGGAGGCCAATACGCAGGGCTATGCGCTGTTGTTGGACCTGCTACACAACCCCCTAGAGGCCGATGTTGACAGTGTGCTGAATCTGTTGACGGGGCGACGCGTGGACGGCATCGTCTGGGCCGTGCACGAGATTGGCTGTAACCGGCAGTGGGTCGCGGAGGATCGCCTAGCCAGTCTGCCACCCATGGTCTTCCTGACCATGCAGCCCTGTCCTGGGGTGACGGTGGTGAACACGGATAATCTCCGCGGCGCGTATATGGCGACGCGGCATTTGTTGGAGCAGGGGCGGCGCGCCATCGGCACCGTGACCGGCCCGCTCGACTGGTGGGAAGCGCGCGAGCGGCAGCGCGGCTGGCGGCAATGTTTGCTGGACGCCGGGCGGCCGGCCGACGACGGTCTCTGCTATGAGGGCGACTGGGTGGCCGGGAGCGGGGAAAAAGGGTTTGACCAGTTGATCCGCAGCCGACCGGAGATGGATGCCGTCTTTGCGGCCAACGATCATATGGCGCTGGGCGTGCTGCGCGCGGCGCATCGGCTGGGCAAGCGCGTGCCCGAAGACCTGGCGGTGGTGGGGTACGACAACATGCCGGAGGCCGCGTACTTCTGGCCGGCGCTGACCACGGTGCGGCAGCGGCTGGTGGAGGTTGGGCGCTTGGCGATTCGGGCGCTCCACGACATGGTCGAGGCGAAGCGCGAGGGACACCCCATGCCTGGGGCGGGGGTGCAGACGCTCAGCCCGGAATTGATTGTGCGCGAAAGCTCGCTGGGACGGCAGGCGCAGCCCGTGCACGCCTGAGCGGGCGGGTTCGCCTATAACGTTTTTACTGGCTTTGACAGACTCTGCCGGTCGTGATAAGCTTGAGGTAGTTCATCAGGCAGCCGCAGGTCGGTCGTTTTGATGGGCTGATCGCTTCCCGAACACCGTCTAGACAATCGATGCGTGTGCGTCGGCGGCGTGACGCCGGCAAGGCGCTCAAAAGGCGTTGTGATTTTGCGTATTAAAACGTTTGTTGTCGGCGCTTCGGCAGCCGTGGTTACAGCCGCGTTGGCCTGGGCGTCGTCTCGATCAATCAACGCACGCTTCTATCTCTTTCACAGTGACGTCGAACACCTGATTCCGGAAAGTTAGCTTCCGCTCGTTCAACCCATTTAGGAGGTCCCAATGCAGAAGTACACTTATTCGCGACGTGCATTTCTGGCCCAGCTCGGCCTGATCACCGCGGGCAGCGCACTCGCGGCGTGTGCCGCGCCGGCCGCCCCCGCTGGTGGAGGGGCGGCGCCTGCGGCCGAAGGCGGCGCGGCCCCCGCGGCCGGCGCAGAGGTTGCCCCGGGTATCCCGCGGGCGGAGACGTTGATCCTCGAGGACCCCATCGGCCGCAATGTTCCCCCCGAGGACTTCAACCGGTGGCGCAGCCCGGCCCCGACCACGTGGGGCAACGGCTTCCAGCAGTTGGCGCTGGACGCGCTGTGGTTTATCGACCCGGACGCCGGCATCGACGGCAATGTTTGGGACAACTCGGCGGCAGCGGAGAAGCCCATCTACAACGAGGACTTCACCACCATGACGGTGAAGGTGCGCCAGGGTCTCTACTGGAGCGACGGCGTCGAGTTCACCGTAGACGACCTGATCTACACCATCCAGATCCAAAAGGACACGCCGGGGCTTGCCTATAACGGCCAGTTCTCGCGGTTTGTGGAGAGTCTGGAAAAGGTGGACAACTACACGGTTGTCATCCACCTGACCGAGCCGAACTCGCGCTTCCATGCTCCCTTCACCGTCCGCTGGAACGCCTGCTTCATGATGCCGAAGCACATCTTCGAAGCGCAGGCAGACCCGGTGGCCTTCACCTTCTTCCCGCCGGTCAGCCTTGGCCCGTACGTTCTCAAGGACCACGACCCCAATGGCGACTGGTATATCTGGGAACGCCGCGAGGACTGGGAGCGCACATGGGCGGGCCGCTTCGGCATGCCGGCGCCCAAGTACGCGATGTACATGTCGCCCGGTCCGAGCGACAAGAAGGTGATGGCGCAGACCGCCGGCGACCTGGATGTGATCCACGACATGGCCCCCGAAGGCCAGATCACGCTGGCGCGCACCAACCCGACCTCCAAGAGCTGGTTCCCGTCCTTCCCGTGGGCCCACCCGGATCCCACGCTGCCGGCCGTCATCTACAACGTCGAGAAGCCAGGGTTGGAAAGCAAGGACGTGCGCTGGGCGCTGACGCTGGCGATCGACATCGTGCGCGTCGCGATGGCTTCGTACAAGGGCGCCGCGACGATCTCGGCGATCCATGTACCGCCGACCGGTATGTACCCGCAGTACTACTTCGACCCGCTGCAGGACTGGCTCAAGGCGTTCGAGCTGGATCTGGGCGGCGGCGAGATGTACAAGCCGTATGACCCGGATGCGGCGATCAAGATCGCGGACGCGGCGCGCGAGTCCCTGGGCGACCTGGTCCCGACCGATGCCGAGGAGATCAAGAAGTACCTCGGCCAAGGCTGGTGGAAGCATGACCTGGAAGCAGCCGAGAAGCTGATGCTCAAGGCCGGCTTCACGCGCGGCGGCGACGGCAAGTGGTTGATGCCGAACGGCGAGCTGTTTAGCATCAGCCTCCTGGCCGAAGGCGACACGCGCGCGGTCATGGGGCGCGGCGCGGCCATGATTGTCGAGAACTGGGTCGAGTTCGGCGTGGACTGCATCCACGACACGCGCGACAATGCGTCTCGCAACGTCATGACCGGCATCGGCGATTTCACCACCGAGTTTGGCTGGACCATCGAGACCTGGGGCGGCCACCCCGACCTGTTCTTCTTCCTGCAGTCCTGGCACTCGGATCTGTATCGCCCGAACGGCGAACAGGTTGCAGGCAAGAACCGGATGCGCTGGCGGAACGCCGATCTCGACCGGATCATTGAGTCGATCCAGAAGATCGACTTCGACGACCCGAAGGGCATCGAACTGGGCATCGAGTTCCTCAAGCTCGCGACCGTGGAGATGCCGACCACGCCGATCATGTCCTACAACGTGTTCACGTGCTGCGATGAGCGCTACTGGGAAGGGTTCCCGACCTTCGCGAACCCCTATGCCAACCCGGTTCCCAACTGGGCCAATAGCCGGTATATGTATGTGAAGATCAAGCCGAAGGCGTAGGCTTGCTATGTGGTGGCCCCCCATGGGCCTATGGCGCCGAGGGGGCGTGGGAAGAATTGGTGGGTGACACCTGGGGAA
>CAYJQA010000422.1:4313-5433 GCA_964372065.1 uncultured Litorilinea sp. | reverse complement strand
GCATGGGGCGCATCGTCCATGCTTCCCGCCGCACCCCGCGGGTCGAGGACGGCCAGGATCACGCGGTCGGCGTGCGCCTGGGCCAACCCCAGCCATGCGCCGGCATGACCGTCGCGCGCCGGTTAAGCCTTTTGCTTCGGCTTGGTGGCTGCGCCGTTGGCAGGCTTGGTCGGGGTCTTGGCTTGGCGTTCGTCGATGTCGCCCTTGTACGTCAGGGCGTCGCGCCCACGTTCGCCGGTGCGGATGCGGATGACTTCCTGGATGGGATAGACGAAGATCAAGCCGTCGCCGGTCTCGCCGGTGCGCGCGGCCTGGCAGATCGTCTCGACGGTCTTGTCGACGTTGTGGTCGCTGAGCACGATGTTGAGTTGAATCTTGGTCAGCATGTCGACGTGGTAGGAGCCGGTGCGCCCGGCCAGTTCGATGCCGCCCTGGCGTCCGTGGCCGCGTACCTCAAAGACGTTGAGGCCCAGGATGCCGATCTCCTTGAGCGCCTGCTTGACGTCGTTCAGCTTGTCTTCCCGAATGATGGCTTCGATCTTGGTGGTCATGGCAAGTTCCTTGTGAACGCTCGCGCGTATAGGTGTCGGTCGTGGCTTAGGCGTAGGCGCGTTCGCCGTGCTCGCTGATGTCCAGGCCGACTTCTTCGGCCTGCGGCGAGACGCTCAACCCAAAGAGGCTGTCCAGCACCTTGGCGAGCACAAAGGTCACGACAAAGGCGAATGCCGCGGCCGCGACCACTGCGATCAACTGGACAACGAACTGGCCCGGATTGCCGTAGAAGAGGCCGTCCAGCCCCCCGGCGTTGACCGTTGTGGTGGCAAAGAGACCGGTCGCCAAGGCTCCCCACACGCCCGCCATGCCGTGACAGGCCCATACGTCCAGCGATTCATCCAGCGGGCCGCGGTGCATAAACTTGATGCTGTAATAGCTCACCGGGGCGGCGATAGCGCCGATCAACAGCGCCGACAGCGGCGTGACAAAGCCCGCGCCGGGCGTGATGGCAACCAGCCCAACCACGGCCCCGGTCACGACGCCCAGGACACTGGGTTTGTTGTCGATCCAGGCCAGTACCATCCAGACGATCATGGCCGCGGCCGCGGCGGTGTTGGTATTGAGC
>CAYJQA010000422.1:0-4303 GCA_964372065.1 uncultured Litorilinea sp. | reverse complement strand
GCGATGTCGTTGGCGGCCAGGGCGCTGCCCCCATTAAAGCCGAACCAGCCCACCCACAACAGCCCTGCGCCCAACACGGTGAAGGGGATGTGGTGCGCTTCGATGGTGATGCTGCCATAGCCGCGCCGCGGCCGGATCGCCACGGCAAAGGCCAGGGCCGAGAAACCGGCGGCGATGTGCACTACCGTGCCGCCTGCAAAGTCGAGCGCGCCCATCGTCCGCAGCACACCGCCGACGCCCCACACCCAATGCGCCAGCGGGTCATAGACCAGCGTGGCCCACAAGAGGGTGAAGATCAAATAGCTCTTGAAGCTGATTCGTTCTACGCAAGAACCGGAGATCAGCGCGGGCGTAATGACGGCAAAGGTCATCTGGAAGGCGACGAAGGCCAACCCTGGGATGGTGGGCGCGTAGTCCGCTAGAGGGGCGGCCCCGATGCCGTTCAAGCCCCAATGCTGCAACCCGCCGATCAGACCGCCGATGTTGGTCCCAAAGGCCAACGTGTAGCCGAACAGGACCCACTGCACGCTGATCAACCCCATGGTGATGACGCTGAGGGTCAGGGTGGAGAGCATGTTCTTGCGGCGCACCATGCCGCCATAAAAGAAGCCGAGGGCCGGCGTCATCAGCGTGACCAACCCCGTGGCAATGAGCACCCAAGCAGTATCCCCCGCATTGATGGCGGTGTCCATAGCATCCCTTTCTCATGACGAGCGGTTGGCGGCGGACCGGGCGCGACTCCACCGCATGAACGCGTAATCGGACTGGCGCAACATGCGCCAAACCGTGTGCTCACCCCACGCTGGGTGATGCCGGACACCGACACTGTGCGCCGGATGGATGATGTACTGGCAGAACAGGGCTTTTGGGGAAGCAAGTTTCAGGCCAACGGTAAATATATCAATCGCCGCGGGCGCAATCAATGTGCAGATTGCACAAGCGGTATTGATGGAAATGCCCAATGCCGTGTGGGGTGATCGCCGCGTCTGTTAGGGGGCCGCCGGCGCTTTTCATTCAACGGCGAAGCGAGTACGATAGAGGTGTCCCCGCCGTCCAGGCCATCCCGCCGCACCCGATCGCGGCGTCCAGCGCAAAGGAGCGTATGGTGCAACGCAATCCCGAAACCCCGTGGTTGACTTCACAATGGGCCGCCAGCCGGCACAACTTTGACCCAGCCATCGCGACGCCGCCCCGGCCGGTGGCGCTCCATGACCTGACCATCCGCGACGGCGAGGAATGCGCCGACCTGGCCTTTACGACCGCCGACAAGGTCCGCATCGCCGAGGCGTTGGCGCGGCTGGGCATGAAGCGCACCGAAGTCTTCCTGACCGTGCCCGGCTGGACCGAGGTGGTGCGGGCGCTGCTGAGTCGCGACCTGGGCATGGACCTGTGGGTGACGTGGCAGCCGGGCCGCGTCGAGCGTGCGCTGGAGTTGGGCGCGCGCCATGTCTTTGTCTGGTATCGCATCGGCGAGGTGTATCAGGAGCATGTCTCCCGCCGCCCGCGCGGCCAATTGATGGACGAGATGTTGGCGTCGGTGGCCGCGGCACGACGGGCAGGGTGTACGGTGAATCTCTTCTTGCCCGAAGCGACGCGGGCGACCCTGGAGCATATCACCGCCGCGGCGCAGGCCGCGGAGCACGAAGGCGCGACGTCCGTAACCGTCGTGGACAGCCAGGGCGTGGCGCGGCCCGCGGCCATGACCTATCTGGTGCGCCACCTGAAAGCGACCACCGGGCTGGATGTGGAGGTCCACTGTCACAACGATTTCGGGCTGGCGGTGGCCAATGTGCTGGGTGGCTATGAGGGCGGCGCGGACGTGCTGCAAGTGTCCGTCAACGGCATCGGCTATCGCGCCGGGAACGCGGCGCTGGAAGCCACGGCCATGGCGCTGGAAGTGCTCTATGGCGTGGATACCGGGCTGCGGCTCGACCTGTTGCCAGAGATCTGCCGGTTGGTCGAACAGATTAGCGGGCTGCCCAACGGCTACTTCAAGGCCATCGTGGGCGACGGCGCGTTTCGCTATGAGCAGTGGAGCGCGACGGCGGCGCTGACCACGGGCGGCGTGCGGCCCTATGCGTTCCCCTTTGCGCCGGAAGTGGTGGGGCGCGTGCCGCAACTGGTTATCGGCAAGTGGAGCGATACGGGCGCGGTGCTGCAAAAGCTGGCCGAATACGGGCTGAAGGCCGCGCCGGACCAGGTGGGCCGCATCTTGGTCCGCAGCCAGCGCACGGGCGCGGCGCAGCATCGACCGCTCACCGACGCCGAGTTTCTCGCCATTGCGCAGGACGAGGGCGCGGTCACGGCGGAATAGACGGTGGCCGGGGCAGACATTTGTCTGTCACAAGTCGGTCACAATTACAACGAAAGTTTGACCCACTGCTAGAATCTTTGGGGTATAATGATCATAGTACGTGGCAGCCGTCTTGCTTGTCGCCGCGACGCGGCCGGGCGAGCATCACCGGAGAGGGGAAACGCAGATGATGAAGCAAAGCACGTTGTACCCGGCAATCCAGCCCGATACAGAACGCGATCTGGGCGAGCAGACCATCGGCGTGCGCGGCGATCAGTGCTCTGTTCTCCTCCACAATGACGAAGTGACCCCGTATGACTATGTGATCGCGCTGTTGGGTGATCTGTTTATGCTGTCGGAGGAACTGGCGGAGCACATCGCAGTCACGGCGCACACGCGCGGCCTGGCCGTAGTGGTGGTGCGCCCGCGGGCCGAAGCCGAGAAGCTGGTCAAGGTGGCGCACGGTCGCGCCCGCCGCGAAGGCTTCCCGCTGACCTTTTCGCTGGAGCAGGAGTAATGGAGCCGCCGGCGTGGCTCCATCGCCACGTCCATGAGCCGAATCCCGCGCCGCCTTCGCCGGACGCCACGCTGATCCTGGCGGGACCGGATGGGAGCGAGCAGACCGTTCGTGTGGACGATCTGGCGCGATTGCCGCAGCAGGTCGCGGCGGATTGCTATATTGTCAGTACGGGGCACGGCACGTCCGGCCCCTTTACATTTGGCGGTGCGACGCTGGGCGACCTGATCGCGGCGCGGCTAGGCAGCGGTTGGGAATATGCCGACGTGGTTTCGGCGGACGGTTTCGGCAACCGGGTCTTGGCCCGCGAGCTGCCGCAGCCCCCGGCGCGGCCGATCCTGCTGGCGACGCACATCGACGGGCAGCCCTTAACTCGCCAAGCGGGGCTGGTGCGGCTGATTGTGCCCAACGAGACGGACGACGCCTTGCGCCAAGTGAAGTGGGTGGCGCGTATCGAGGTACACTGAGCGTATGCAAACCTGGAAGACACTGGACCGTCGCCGCGTGCATCAGACCGGCGACGGCCGTTTTTTGGCGCTGGAGCATCACACGGTACAACTGCCCGATGGCCGCGTGATCGATGATTGGCCGTGGGTGATCACGCCCAGCTTTGTCAACGTGGCGGCGGAAACGCCCGACGGGCGCTTTCTCGTTTTTCGCCAGACCAAATATGCCGCCGACGGCGTGACGCTGGCGGTCCCCGGCGGCTATCTGGAGCCGGGCGAAGACCCCGACGCGGCGGTGCGGCGCGAACTGCTGGAGGAGACCGGCTATCGTGCGGCGGAGTGGCACTTCCTGGGCCGCTATGTGGTGGACGGCAACCGGGGCAGCGGTTGGGCGCATCTCTATTACGCGGCGGGCGCGGTCCCGGCGCAGGCCATCGACGCCGACGACCTGGAAGAACAGGAGATGCTGCTGCTCACCCGCGCCGAGTTGGCCGCCGCGCTGGCCCGCGGTGAATTTCAGGTGCTGCCGTGGGCCGCCAACGTGGCGTTGGCGCTGGCGCATCTGGCGGGGTGATCTCGCACTGGGACGCCAATCCACGCAAACTGCTGCTCTGTCATTCCGACTAACGGGAGGAACCCCGCGGAGGGCGATGCGACGGTGATCGTCACTTCCAGGCGTCGAGAAATTCGACGCGATTTTCCATCATCTGCGATGTCCTGGCCGCAGACAAGCGCAGTATACGGCGCATCAATTCCCCAATGCTGTGTTGCTGCTGATTGGCGAGAATAATGCCCGCGTGGGGCTTAGCTTGCGCCAGATAGCGGGTATGAAGCCGGTAAAAGTCCCCGCGATTGAAGCTGAACAGAACGCGCCCGTGTCGCGTCGCATAGTCGAGATGTTCGTCATCTCCGCGGCTGACCATGTCCTCGTCTAGCGCCGTGACAACATCCATGCCGCGGGAGCGCAGCGCAGTCACAAGCGCATGTCGCATGGAATCCTCATCGCAGTAGAGTCGTATCGCCATGCGTCCGGTTACGCCTCAGACC
>CAYJQA010000421.1:0-5438 GCA_964372065.1 uncultured Litorilinea sp. | reverse complement strand
GGTCTTGCGCGCATAGACCACGGGCACGTCGAGCGCGATCCCCGTGGTGAGCGCGGGCGCGATGCCGCTGACTTCGGCGGTGATGATCTTGGTGACGCCCGTGACGCCGGCGGCGGCAAAGCGCCGGGCGAACTCGCGGCCCATCTCCAGGGTGAGCGCAGGGTCAAGCTGGTGGTTGATAAAGCCGTCCACCTTGAGGATGCCGCGACCGAGGTTGCGCCCTTCGCGGCGGATGCGGTCGATCAGTGGTTGCATCGTCGTCCCTTCATCTACTGGTTATCGTTCGGCAGGATTGTGGATTGAGCAAGCACCATATCAGGGGAGGCCGGGTATGCCCGCGTATTTTATCGTCGACGTCGATGTGTTCGAGCCGCATAGCTATGAAGAATACCGGCGTCAGGTCGCGCCGACTATTGCCGCCTATGACGGGCGCTTTGTGGTGCGCGGTGGCCCGTTTGAGGTCATCGAAGGCGACTGGCAGCCCCATCGCCTGGTCGTGTTGGAATTTCCGTCGGTAGCCCGTTGCAAGGAATGGTATCACTCGCCCGAATATGGTGCGATATTGCCGCTGCGGCTACAAAGCTCCCACGCCAACGCGGTGGTCGTGGAAGGCATCTAGCCCCGGTTAACTTGTACCTGGAGCGCCTCAATCCGGTCGGCGGCGGTGGGGACGCCGCCCAGGGCGTGAAACTCCGCTTGCAGATCGACCGCCGCGGCGCGCAAAGGCGACAGGTCGGGCAGCACGCGCGCCAATGCATCCACCAAGACCGCGATGGTCGCCTGTTTGGGTGGGACGTGCAGGCCGACGCGGCTGCGCATGACGCCTTGCGCCTGCCGCACTTGGTCGGCGGCATGGGGCACAACGATCTGCGGGACGGCGTGCGTGACGAGCGCATGGGTCGTGCCTGCGCCGCCGTGATGGATGGCCGCGGCCACGTCCGGCAGGACCGCCGCGAAGTCCACCCGCTCGCGCAGCACCGCGGCACGGGGCAGCCGTCCGCGTAGCTGCTGCACCCACGGCGCGGAGGGCGGCGCGCCCAGCGCCAAAAGGGGGACGCAGCCCAACTGGTCGGCGGCATGGGTCGCGGCGATAAAGAAATTGGGGTCGGCGTTGAAGCTGGTCCCCAGCGTGATCAGCACCCAGGGTACATGGTCGGGCGCGGGCAGGGCCGGGTCGGGCGTGTGGTCAGGGCGGCGCTCGCCGGCCAGCCCACCGGCGTGGACGGTCTGGCTGCCCTGGGGCGCGCCGCCGAACCAGCCGGGACTCCAGTAAGTGAGGTGCAGCCGCGGCGCACAGAGCGCGGGCGGGCCGTCGGGGGTCCAGTTGTCGCCGCGCAGACCGTAGCGGGCGAGCAGGTCGTCCAGCCGCTGCCGCGCCAAGAGGACCATTTCGTCGGCCCCGGTCAGATGGTGGCGCAGCGGCGCGGGCCAGCCCATCACCGCCAGCGGGATGGCCGCCTGCTCGGCCACGATCCCCGCGGCCGCCACAAACATCTCGCTGAGGATGAGGTCGGGACGCACGCCGGCCACCACATCCGTCAGCCCGCTCACGGCAGCGGCGACGCGGTCCGGCTCCAGCCATTGATCGAGCGCCCGTAGTTGTTTTTGGCGCATGATGGCGTGGGGCGCATCGTGCGGGGACTCGACCAGGGGCGGCGGCGGGGGCCAGCGCCAGCCGGTTTCCGCCAGGGGGACAAAGGGCAGCCCCTGCCGCTCCACTAGACCAGCCACGGCCGCGCCGCTGGCCCAGGTCACGCTGTGGCCGCGGCGGGCGAGTTCGGCGGCGGTCGCCAGATAGCCGCCCCAGTCCAGATGGCCGGGCAGTTGGGCGGAGACGCAGAGCAGACGCATGGGACGGGTCAGCCCGGCTGCGCGTCCAGAAAGAAGGGCCGCGCGGTGAAGTTGGGCACGGCGAGCAAACTGCGCGCCACGCCGATATCATAGTGAATCTGCGCCACCAGTTCGTCGAGGCTGTTGAAGCGTTGCTCCCCGCGCAGCCGCGCCACAAACTCCACGGTCACGGTCTGGCCGTAGAGATCGCCGTCGTCGCCGGGTGGGGGAAAGTCCAGCAGGTGTGTCTCAAAGCGATGCTGCACGCCGTCCACGGTGGGCCGCACGCCCAGGTTGGTGACGCTGTTATAGGTGTACGGGACGGCCCCGCTGTGGAGGTAGGTGCGCGTGGCATAGACGCCGTCGGCGGGCCAGAGCTTGCCGGGCGTCAGTGCGAGATTGGCCGTGGGCACGCCGATGGTGCGCCCGCGGCGGTCGCCGGTGACGACGATGCCCGTGGCGTGATAGGGCCGCCCCAACAGGTCGGCGGCTTCGCTCACTTCGCCCCGCGCCAACAGGTCGCGGATGGTGCTGCTGCGGACGGAGCGCCCTTCCCAGTCCACCAGCGGGACGACATGCAGCCGGTAACCCAGTTCATCGGCGAGGCCGGCCAGCACGTCCAGGTTGCCGGTGCGGTTGCGGCCCAGGGCGAAGTCGGGGCCGACGACCAGCGCGGTCAGGTTGAGGTGCCGCTTGAGCAGACCGAGGAAGTCGGCGGGACTCAACGCGGCGACCTCGCGCGTAAAGGGCTGGATCACGCCCAGGTCCAGGCCCAGGAACCCGGCCAAGCGCAGCCGTTCGGCGGGCGTGGTCAGCAGGGGCTGCGCCAGTTCCGGGCGGAGCAACGTCAGCGGGTGCGGGTCAAAGGTGAGCAGGCCCGCCTGCACGCCCAACGTGGCGGCGACTTGTTTCAGCTCTTGCAGCAGTACCTGATGGCCGCGGTGGATGCCGTCGAAGTTGCCGATGGTGAGCGCGGTAGGGCGGGCTGGGGTCGCGGTGTGGATGTCAATATAGGTCAGCATAGGGCGTCCGGGGCGACTGTCAGGCGGAGAGTCATACGCGTGAATGGGGTCAAGAGGAAGCAAACCATTTTTCGGCTTTCCAAAGTCGTTCGGTAGCGTCTGATGGGTTCAGACAACGCACAATACCCGCCAGCGTCGCCGCCTGGGCACGCGCGCCGTCCGGCGCGGCGATGGCCGCGGCCAGGCCGTCGCCGCCCAGCGCGCCTTCCAGCGGGGTCGCACATGTGACCAGTTGGCCGTGACCTAGACGCCGGGCCGTCTCCGCGTCCACGGGCAGACGGGGCAGCGCCAGCCCTGCGCCCAGGGGCAGCAGCTGCGCGGCCAACCCATCGCTGTGGGCTGCGGCCTCGATCGCGGCGAGCGTGTGGCTGTCGGCCAGCGCAAACGGCCCGGCGGCCTCACGGCGCAGTTGCGCCAGATGGCCGACCGTGCCCAGCGTGTGGCCCAGGTCATAGGCCAGGCTCCGCACATAGGTCCCCGCCGAGCAGACCACCCGCAGCGTAAAGCGGTCCGGCGGCGACCAGGCCAGCAGTTCCAGCCGGTGGATGGTCACGGGCCGGGCCGCAACCTCCACGACCTCGCCGCGCCGCGCCTTGGCATAGAGCGCCTCGCCGTCCTGTTTGAGCGCGGAATAGGCGGGCGGCGTCTGCCAGATGTCGCCGCGCCAGAGATCCAAGGCGGCGGTGATGGCGGCGGCATCCAGCGGCGGCACGGGCGCTTGCTCGACGATCTGCCCCACGGCGTCGTAGGTGTCGGTCGCTGCGCCGAGCGCGACCTCCGCCACATACGTTTTGGCGTGTCCTTGATAGTATTCCACAAGCCGGGTCGCTTGGCCCAAACAGAGGACCAGCACGCCGCTTGCGAACGGGTCGAGCGTGCCGGTGTGGCCGATGCGGCGCTGACCGCTCCAGCGGCGGACGCGCTGCACCACATCGTGGCTGGTGAGCAGCCGCGCCGGGTCTTGACCGAGGGTGTCTAGCCCCGGTTTATCCACGACCAAGAGGCCGTGCCAGGGAGATTCAGGGGTTGCGCGCCGGGGCATGGCTTTGCCGTTGCTCGAGTTGGCGGGCGCGGGCGATCTGCATGGCCGCGACGACGTGGGGGACGATCTGGTCGGCCGCGCCGCTGAGGGTGCAGCCCGCGGCCGCGGGATGGCCGCCGCCCTTAAAGGCAAACGCCAGTTGGGCCACGTCGAAGCCGGGTTTGGCGCGGAAACTGCACTCCACCGTGGGCGCGCCGGCGTCGTCGGGCTTTTCCACAAAGACGGCGCTCAGGTCGGCTTCGTCGGCGGTGATCAGGAAGCTGCTCAGGCTGATGTCGCTAAAAGGATGCCCGGCCTCGGCGAACATGGCGGGTGTCGCCACGCTCCAGATCACGCCTTCTTCCAGCCGCACAGCGGGCAGGATCAGGCTCCACAGTTTGATCAGGCTGAAGGGGTTGCGGCTGACCGTGCGCTGGGTGATGGTCGCTAGGTCCGCGCCGCCCTGCATGAGCCGCATGGCGACTTCCAGCACGGCGGGGGTGACGTTGCTGGTACGGAAACAGAGCGTGTCCGTGACCACGCCGGTGAGCAGGCATTCCGCCAATTCGCCGTCCAGCGTCACATGGAGCGCGTCGGCCAGATAGGCGAGCATCTGGCAGGTGGCGGCGCAGGCGGGCGCGACCCAGTTGACCGTGCCAAAGCGCGTGTTGGTAATGTGGTGGTCGATGACCAGCAGCGGAACCGCGGCGTGGACGTCCGGGTTATAGGCGTTGCCCATGCGGTCCGGGCTGGACGCATCTACGCAGATGACCAGGTCGAAGGGCCGGTTGACCACCGCCGCGGGATAGGCCGCGTCCTCGGCGGTGAGGATGGCGTCGGCGCCGGGCAGGACGCGATGCTCGACCGGCACGGCGTCTTGCAGGGCCAGGGTCGGCTCCTTGCCCAGGCGGCGCAGCAGCCAGCCGATGCCCAGCAAACTACCGACGGCGTCGCCGTCGGGCTTGACGTGGCTGATGCAAAGCACGCGCTGGGCCGGGGCCAGGGTCTCCAGTAGGGTCGGTTCAATTGTTGCCGCTTCGCTCATGATCTCCGCTCATGCTGATAGTCACCCTCGGTCATTCCCATCGCCTGCGGGCGTGGCCCTCGGGACGCGCAGGCGATCGGAATGACAGGGGGCGATTTGGCCGAATTAGCTGCACCACGTCCGGCGCAAGACACGCTGCCAGTTGGCATGGGCGATCTTGTGCAGGTCGCTTTCGCCGTAATGCTCGGCCAGGGCCGCCATCAGCTTGGGCAGACCGGCGGCGTCGCGCAGATCGCCGGGCATGACCGCGCCGTCGAAGTCCGAGCCAAGCCCCACGTGGTCGATGCCCATGCGCGCGACCATATAGTCGACATGGCGCACGATCTCGGTGAGCGAGGTGGTCTCGCCGTCGCGCTCGCCGTCGGCGCGCAGGAAGCCCACGTGATAGTTGACGCCGACCATGCCGCCGGACGCCCGGATGGCGTCCAACTGGCGGTCGGTCAGGTTGCGCGACGACGCACACAGGGCATGCGCGCCCGAATGGGTGGCGACCAGCGGCGCGTTGGAGAGCTTCTCGATA
>CAYJQA010000420.1:0-5439 GCA_964372065.1 uncultured Litorilinea sp. | reverse complement strand
GTAGGGCGATTTCATGTTGCAGAATGAATGGGATAGACAAGGAATGTTGCGATAAGGGGTAGAAATAAAGCGCCCATAGGCGTAGACTCTCTTGAGACCAATCAAGAAAGGAGTCGCAACCTATGGGCGATCTTGATGATACCACATGTCCAGCCACCCTGGTGGCGTATTTGGCGACGATTCCCGACCCGCGCAGTCCGCGGGGACGGCGCTATGAATGGCTCTTTCTGCTGACACTGATAGCCGCCGCCATGATGACCGGGGAGAGCACACTGGTGGGGATCAGCCAGTGGATCGTGGCCCATGAGCCGGCACTGGTGGCGTGGTTGCAGCCCAAATGCGGGCATGTCCCCAGCCTGGCGACATTGCGCCGGGTCTTGTGTCGGGTCTCGTTGGACGCGGTGGAGGAGGCGGTCGGGGCTTATCTGCAAGGGCGACGGCTGGACATGGGCGAGAGCGGGCAGGTGGTGACATTGACCGGGGAACGGCTGCACGGGCAAGCTGTGGACGGCAAGACGGTGCGCTGCGCCACGGCCCATACCGCGGCGCAAGGGACGGCGACCCATCTGGTGGCGGTGGTCAGCCATGAAGATGGACTGGTGCTGAAACAAGCCAACGCCCCGGCCAAGCTCGATGAACGCCGGGTGGCGCAAACCCTCCTGGCGACTCTCCCACTCCAGGGCACCGTGCCCACGTTTGATGCGCTGCACACTTCGGTCAAACAAGCCAACCAGCTTCGCCGCGGAGGCGGCCACTATCTTTTTGTGGTCAAGCGCAACCAAAAGACGCTCTACCAAGATATTGACGATGCCTTTACCGTCCTGCCACCCCAGGGCACGTGTGAACGCGACTTCTGGCAATACGAGTCCTGCCCGCAGGATACCCGGGGGCATGGCCGCAGCGAACACTACCTGCTGGAAAGCACGCCTGCGCTCAACCACTTTCTCGCCTTTCCCGACGTCGCCCAAGTGGTGCGGCGTACCCGCTGGGTCCGTCAGCACCGCACCCAGGCTGTCAGCATCCACGTCGAGTATCTGATCACCAGCCTGCCACGCACGCTGGTCACACTAGAGCAGGTGGCCCAACTGCGGCGCTGGCACTGGACGATTGAGAATGTCACCCATTACCCGCGTGACGTCAGCTTTGGCGAAGACCGCGGCCAGGTTCGCACCGGCTCCGCCCCGGAAGCGTTGGCGGCTCTCCGCAATGCCGTGGTCGGCACGCTCCACGCCCAGGGCTGGCCCACGTTGCCCAACGCGGGAGCCCCCTGGGCGCGCTACTGCCGCTACCATCCGCAAGTTGCGTTGCAGTGGATCGGCGCTATTGCAACATGAAATCGCCCTACCGATGGAACCAACGGCGGTTGACGAATCGGCGAAAACACGCGAATATATAAAACGCAGCGTGCCGTTGCGTCGCAAGACCCGTACCGGCAAGCCATACCAAGTCTGTCCTATCTGTATCAAATTCTTCGCCGTCATGAGGAGATTGTAGCGACTTCGACCCATTCATTGTTGCCTAGCGTTTGATCGGCCTCCGGACAGGCGTTCTGACCCATGTGGAACCATCTGGGACCGGTCCCGTTTGGGGACGTGCGTGCGAGCCTCCCGCCCCGCGCCGTCTTCAACCCCCAAAGACGTAACCAACGGAGACTGTCATGTCCGCCTACCCCCGACCCCCGAGTTCGCCCGCCGCACGTTTCCTCCGCGTGCGATATTTAGTGTTAATTGATTGCCTGCTGATCGTCTGCGCGATCGCGCTGGCGGCTTTTTTACGCTTTGACGCGCCGGATGCTGCGCGTCGATATCTGGCCGCCAGTTGGCCTATCTTTGTCGTCGCGCCGCTGATCCGCATCCCGCTCTATTTGCGTTTCAACCTGTATAATCGCCTGTGGCGTTACGCCAGTATGGACGAGTTCCGCAGCATTGTCGCCGCGGGCGTCACCGCCCCTGTGCTCATTGCCCTGGCCAACTTTGGCCTCTTGCCCTTGCTGGGGCTGCCGTACAGCACCTCGCGTTCCATCTGGCTGTTGGAAGCGATCTGTAGTCTCACCTTCTTGGCAAGCACCCGGTTGGCGCTCCGTGTGGCGCAACAACGTCGCATTCTGGGTTTCTATCCATACAGCGTCTCCGCCACCGCGGTCCCGGTTCTCATTGCCGGCGCGGGCGACTCCGGCGCCATGATCTTGCGCGAGATTCAACGGAACCCCGAGAGCGATATGGCTGTAGTGGGCTTTATTGACGATGACCCGCGGAAAGAACACGCCGTGCTGTTGGGCGTGCCCGTGTTGGGCGACCGCCGCACCATCCCCACGCTGGTTGCTCGCCATCAGATCCGCCAGATCATCATTGCCATGCCGTCCGCGCCGGGCCTCGTCATCCGCGACATCGTCCGGCTGTGCGAAAAGGCTGGCATTCGGCCCCGCATCTTGCCCAGCATCTATGCCCTGGTCGACGGTACGGCTACGCTCAGCCAGTTGCGCGAGGTTGAGATCGAAGATTTGCTGCGGCGCGAGCCGATTGTCATCGACCTGGCCGCGGTGCGCCAGCTTCTCTCGGATCGCCGCGTCCTGGTGACAGGCGGCGGCGGATCCATCGGGCGCGAGCTGTGCCGCCAAATCCTGGTTTGCCGTCCGGCTGAACTGATCATCCTGGGCCGCGGCGAGAACTCGGTGTTCGAGATCGAGCAGGAACTGCGTCCGCACGCCGAGCGCGACGGCGTACGCCTCACCACCTGCATCGCTGACACGCGCATGGCCCAGCGTATCCAGCGCGTTTTTCAAATCTTGCGTCCCGAGATCGTCTTTCATGCCGCTGCGCACAAACACGTCCCACTCATGGAAAGCAACCCCTGCGAGGCCATTACCAACAACGTCATGGGGACGCGCAACGTGGTGGCGGCCAGTCTGGCCTGCGGCGTGAACCATTTTGTCATGATCTCGACCGACAAGGCCGTCAATCCCACCAGCATCATGGGTGCCAGCAAGCGCGCAGCGGAACTGCTGGTGCTCGACGCCGCCCGCCGCAGTGGAAAGTGTTATGTCGCGGTGCGTTTCGGCAATGTCTTGGGCAGCCGCGGCAGCGTGTTGCACACCTTCAAGCGCCAGATCGCGGCCGGCGGCCCGGTGACCGTCACCCACCCGGAGATCACGCGCTTTTTTATGACCATCCCGGAAGCCGTGCAGTTGGTGTTGCAAGCGGCCGCGCTCGGCGCTGGCGGCGAAGTCTTCATGCTCGATATGGGCGAGCCGGTCTCCATCACCCGGCTGGCCCAGGACCTCATCCGTCTTTCGGGTCTGGAGGTCGGTCGCGACATCGAGATCCAGTACACTGGGCTGCGTCCCGGCGAAAAACTCTATGAGGAGCTTTTCCTGGCCGGTGAGGAATACCACACGACTGCCCATCCCAAGCTTCGTATCGCGGCCAACGCCGGGCGCTACGTGCCGGGGGGGCTGGCGCAGACAGTCGAGGCGTTGATTGCCGCCGCCCAAGCGGAGCAGCGTGAGACGCTGTTTCGCCATTTGATCGACCTAGTACCCGAGTACAAGACGCACGGCCTCGCCCCCAAATCACTAGCCGAGGCCATGCCGTTGTCCAGCGCGCCTGCCGTCAACGGCTCCCTGATGTCGGCGCCCCAACCAGGCGGCGGCAGGAGCTAAACGGTCATGCCCGTCCGTGGTCCGGCTGCCGGGCGCGCGGCCGGTTCAGGATTGGCCCGCGCCCTGGTTGCGTTGCTCTGGCTGGAACCGTTCTGGGTCGCGCTGCTGGCGCTGCCGCTGACCTTCCCGGCGCGCTGGCTGTCCATACGCGATACGCCCACGCTCATCTTTCTGCTTTTCGCTTTCTGGCCGCTGCGTTTGCTACTCGGCTGGATGAGACGTCGCAGTCCCGGCGAAGCCAAGACGAATCCACTGGCTGCACCTATCATGCTCCTGCTCGCAACCACGCCCGTCAGCCTGCTCATCACCGATCAGCCCCGCGCCGGCTGGCTGCTGCTCGCCTACCTGGCGGTGGGCGTGGCCGCCTGTCTGGCGTTGATCAACTGGCCGTTGACTCGCCGTTGGCCCGCCCTGATCGTCGCCGGCATGGCGGCCCTCGGCGTGGGCCTGGCCTTGCTGGGGCCGGTCATCGCGCAGGGCGCACAGTGGCGCATTGACGCCGTGCCTGCCTGGCAAGCGCCGCTCGCGCGCTGGACGCGCACGCTGGGCGAAACGGTGAACGCCAACATTTTGGCCGGCGGGCTGGTCCTGGTCCCGCCCATGCTGGTCGGTTGGCTCTTGGGCCTCTGGGCCGCGCCTGCTGGTCGCTGGGCCTGGGCCGGCCGCGTGATGGCCTCCGCGGCCGTTCTCGCACTCGTCGGGTGGATGGGAAGCGTGCTCTGGCGGACGGAAAGCCGCGGCGCTTGGTTGGGGACCGTGGCGGCGCTGGGGACGCTGCTGGTCGTGCGCTGGCGCTGGTTGCGCTGGCTCGCCCTGGCTTTCGGCGTAGCACTGGCCGTCTGGTTTGTCGCGGTCGGGCCGGTGACGGCTCTCTCTCCCATCATGCAAGGCGGCATGGCCCGCGACTACAACGGGCGCATGGAGATTTGGGCGCGCAGCGTCGGCCTGTTGGCGCGCCACCCGCTGACGGGGATCGGTCTCGGCGCATTCGAGGCCGCGATTGTCGAAGACGCACCCCAGATACGCGTGCCGATTACGCCTGGACTGCCCCATGCTCACAACCTCTGGCTGCAGATCGGTCTCGATCTGGGGTTGGTTGGACTGTTCGCCTATACCTGGCTGCTGGCGGCGGCGGGCGTGCGCTTCTACCACGCCTGGCGGTACCGGGCCATGCACGCCTACGGCGGGCTGGCCCTGGCGGGGTTGGGCAGCCTAGTCGCATTGGTCATACACGGCCTGGTAGACGCGCCGCTATGGAGCAGCAAACTCGCCTTTCTGCCCTGGCTGGTCTTCGCGCTGGCCGCGCTGTTGCCTAGCGCGCCGACTCCCGCACCAGCGGCAGCCACACGCGTTGCCCATCCGGGAACAGACGCCAGCTAAGCACGTCGTTGGCCGCGTTCTCGTCGGGATAATCAGGGTCCAGCAACACTGCCCACACCGAGTCCCCGGCCGCGATGGGGAGATCAGCCGGCCAGGTCACCACCACTTGCTTCGTCGCACCGCAACCCGCCACCGCTACTGGCTGCGCCGCGGCTAGCGGCTTGCTCTGCGCCAATGCCGGCCCAACACTCAGTTGCAGCATCGCCTGCGTCGGCGCGGTGCGATTGCCGGCGTTGCCGACGGTCACCAGCACCTGCGTCGGTGGCTCGCCCACGACCGTAAGCGCCGTGATGCCCAGATCGCTCGTCTCCGCCACCGTCGCGGTGTAGGCGGCATAATGCTCGCCCATCGGCGAGAGCACATACGGCCCCGGGCGGACGAGGCGCTCGGCCGGCAGGACG
>CAYJQA010000419.1:1694-5446 GCA_964372065.1 uncultured Litorilinea sp. | reverse complement strand
CTCCTGGGTGGTGAAGGTCTTGGACGCGACCAGGAACAGCGTGGTCTCCGGGCGCAAGGGTTGGAGCACATCGCTCAGGTCGGCCCCGTCCACGTTGGAGACGAAATGGACGCGCAGCCCCGGCTTGGCGTAGGGCGTGAGGGCGCGGCAGACCATCTTAGGCCCCAAGTCCGACCCGCCGATGCCGATGTTCACTACATCGGTGATGGCCTCGCCGGTGTAGCCGCGCCACGCGCCGCCCCGGATCGCTTCGCTGAAGCGGCGCATCTTGGCGAGGGCGGCGTCGACCGCGGGCATCACATCCTGGCCGTCAACAAGGATGGGGCGATTCTCGCGATTGCGCAGCGCGACATGGAGGACGGCGCGGTCTTCGGTGGTGTTGATCTTGTCGCCGCGAAACATGGCCGCGATCTGTTCGTCCAGTTGTGCCTGGCGCGCCAGGTCCAGCAGAAGTTGCAGCGTCTCGTCGGTGATGCGGTTCTTGGAGAAGTCGAAGAGGATGTCGTCGAAGAGCAGCGAAAAGCGGTCGAAGCGGTTGGGGTCGTGGGCAAAGAGATCGCGCAGGTGGATGTCGTCCATGGCTAGACGATGCGCCGCCAACGCTTGCCAGGCCGGTGAGTCGGTCAAGTGGGACATGAGTCGTCTCCTTTCAGTTGCTGGCATGCTCGCACAAGAAAGGAGAGATATCTCACGCAAAGTCGCCAAGCCGCAAAGAAAAGCCGCAGAGAGGAACTAACCGCAAAGAACGCAGAGCGCACAAAGCACCCGGGAATCGCGGTGCGCCCACAGAAGGGGATGCTTCGCTTGGGCACCCTTTGGGCACAGCATGACAATCGCCCCCAATTGAGCTTTTTGTGGCCTTTGTATTCTCTGCGGTCAATTCTTCTCTGTCCTTTGCGTCTTTGCGTCTTTGCGTGATGTCTCTCATTCCTTTTCCGCCAAAGGGTATTCCAGATAGAGCAGCCGCACCCAGCGTTTGCCGGACTGGACGCGGTCACTTTTGCCGGTGAGGGTAAAGCCGACGTGCTGGAAGAAACGCAGCGCGTCGGGGTTGAACTGCTCCACGCCGGCGCGGGCGGTGGTCATGCCCGCGGCCTGCGCCAGCCAGGGGGCCAGCAACCGCCATGCCGCCGTGGCGATGCCCTGCCGCTGGGCCGGCTCCGCCACCATGACCAGCCCCAGATAGACGACTGCGGATTCGGGCCAGTGGAGCCGAAAATCGACGACGCCCACCATCTCGATCCCCGCGGCCGGGTCGGCGTCCGTCACCCGCCGGGCGATGCCCATCAGCGACCGGCCCGGCGTCTCCGCCGCGGCCGCCAGGTCGCGTTGGGCCTGGCCCGCGGGGCTGCCGGGCAGGTGATAAAGCTGCCAATAGTGCGGGGTGGCCCGATAGACCGCTTGCAGTGCGTCGGCATGATCGGCCGGGCTGAGGGGAAAGAGCGAGACGACGGGCGTCATAGCGCCGGTTCGTGGACGCCGTTCAAAGTCTTGACCGACTGCTGTAGCGTCGTGATTTCGCTTTGCGCCGTGAGCAGGTGGGCTTCCAGCTTGCCCAGCTTTTCGCGCTCGACGCGCACAAAGCGGGTGTAGGGCGCAATGGCGTCGTGCAGCCGCTCCACGCTTTCGCCCAACGCCTGTTCAAACTGGCGATTCAGGGCCAGCTCCAACTGCTCGCGCAGCGCGGCGATCCGCTGGCGTAGGTGCGCCTTGAGGCGCATGCGCCGATAGGGCAGCACGTACATCCCCAGGGCCGCGACCGCGCCCGCACCCAGCAGCCCGGTCACGTCCAAGACGGTTGTTTGCAGGAGCGCGACCAGGAGCGCGCCCAGCCCCAACGCGCTGACCTCGACCGCCGCGGTCTGGACGATGGCGGACTGGACTTCCTGGGTCAGCTTGCGGGTTTCGGCGGCGCGGTCATAGGAATCGACCACCGTGCGCGCTGCGTTCCGCACGCTGTTGAGGAGCGTCTCGCGGTCCATCTCGAAGTTGCTCTTGACCTGGCCCACCAACTTGGGCGCGTGCTGCGCCGAGCGGGGGGCCAACAACTCCATCACCGTGCGCCATTGGCGGAAGTCGCGCTCCACCAGCCAGTCGATGAGGTCGCCCACATGGTGCTCGACTTGCTGGCTGGTGTCGGCCAGGACTTGGCGCTCAAACTCGGCGCGCACCTTCTCGCCATTGATCAGGTCACCCAGACGGCCCAGGCGGAGCGTATCGTCAAAGAAGCGGTCGCCGCGCTCGGCCATCTCATAGAGCACGTTGTCCACATGGTTGCGCTGAAAGACAAAGTCGCGGCGCATATCGCTTTGGTAGGCCGCAAACTGGGCTTCGACATTGTCCAGCGTGTGGAAATCGGCCTTGAGCACGTCCTGGCGCGCCTGGGCGACTTTGGCGTAGCGGTCGATCAAGGTGCGAGCCACGCCCAGCGGATTGTCCAGCTTGAGGCGCAGACGTTCGCGCGCGTCCAGTGCGGTGAGGATATAATCTTCCAGCGCAGCGAAGCGTGAACGGTCCCAGAGTTCGCCCTTGGGACCCGCGCCGTTGCCCGCGTGCTTGGCCTGCAGGGCCAGGCGGGCGCTCACCGGGAAGATCTGCGGCTCCAACCCCAGCATCTCGCGGCTGTTGATGCGGACAAACTCGATCACCTCGGCCAACTCCTGCTCGGTCTCCAGCAGGTCAATCTTGTTGAGGACGATGACGATCTTCTTGCCCCAGGTGCGGATGCGCTCCAGGAAGACGCGCTCGCTCTCCGCAAAGGGCCGGTCGACGCTGGTGACAAAGAGCACCAGGTCGCTGCGCGGGACAAAATGCTCGGTCAACTGCTGGTGGCGCAAGAGGACGGCGTTGGTGCCCGGCGTGTCGACCAGGTTGATCTCGCGCAGCCATTCGACCGGGGCCTCGACGACCAAATGGTCGCCGCCAGGTTGGGGGGCGCTCTCCGCGCCGTAGCGCAAGACATAGACTTGGCTGGTGGTGGGGGTCACGCCTTCGGTGAGGAGGCGGTCGCCCAAGAGGGCGTTGAGGAAGGCCGTTTTGCCGGCGTTGAACTCGCCGACAACCACCAGGAGAAACAACTCCTCCAGTTGGCTGAGGCTCCGTTGCAAGAGCGTGAGGTCCTCATCGGTTGCCTCAAGACGGGCCAGGTGTACGCGCAAGTTTTCCAACAAGCTGCGTTCCCGACGCAAAAACTGTTCGGTTTCCGGAGTTATGAGTCGATGCACCGCATCAAATCCTACCCGCTTCGGGTTATCGGCGGGGCCGCGCGCGGCCCGACCGGCTGCGTACAGTCCGTGCTGGCGATCGTGCAGGGGTCGAGGGATCGCGACCGGCGGCGAGCCATCTCGCAGACGCCGTCGCGGCACACCTGCCGCAGTCGTGCTCATTGTAGCACAGACGCCGCCCGGCACAAGACTATGCCCTACCGTCGTGTTGCGCCGCGCGTGTACGGCAGATTGGCGCTGGACAAATTGCGCAATCTGCTGCATACTAAGGCTGGTTAGTGTCTGTTGAACGCTAAGCCCATCCAGGAAGGAGAAACACCATGAGCTTCGCCTATCTTCCGCCTGCCACGGTCGCCGTGCCGGAGATCGCCTATCAGCCCCAAGTCCGTCTGCCCGCGGCCAAGACCGCGGTCATCGTGGTGGACATGCAGAACGACTTCGTCACGGTGGGGGGCAAACTGGTGGTCCCCCCGCGGGTGGGCCCGTTCCCGCCCTGGCCCGGCTGCTGCCGCCGGCGCGGGCCCGGGG
>CAYJQA010000419.1:0-1684 GCA_964372065.1 uncultured Litorilinea sp. | reverse complement strand
CGTATACACAGGACACCCACTTCGAGGGCGACCCGGAGTGGCAGATCTGGCCCGAGCACTGCCGCGCCGCGACGTGGGGCTGGCAGATTGTGGATGCGCTCGCGCCGCAGCCGGGTGATCTGGTGGAGCAAAAGAGCCGCTATGACGGCTTCTATGATACGTCGCTGGACCACTATCTCAGCCGCGTGTGGAAGGTCGAGCATCTGGTGATCGTGGGGACCATCGCCAGCATCTGTGTGCTGCACACGGCAGCGTCGGCCGGGCTGCGCTGGTTCCATGTGGTCGTGCCGGCGGATGGAACGTCGGCGCTCACCGAGTTTGACCAGGCGTTGGCGCTGCGCCAGGTCTCCTGGCTCTACACCGGTGCCGTTACCCGCAGCGTCGACGATGTGGAGTTTGTGGGCTAGATGGCGCGTGGGCAAGTTGGCGCGCTGGGTTGACTGCGGACCCGGACGATCCTATAATGTCGTAAGAGTCTTATGACATTAGGGGGTAACGATATGAACATAAAGACCATGAAATCCGACGCCGTCCGCCAGCGCTGGCGCGATGTGGTTGACGAAGTAGTGGCCGGGACCGACGTGTTGGTCGAACGTTATAACAAGCCGGTTGCCGTGGTCATTGCCTATGCGGACTACCTGGCGCTGCGCGCGGAATTGGAGGAACATCGGGCGTTGCGCCGCGCCGAAGCCGCTTGGGAAGAAGTGTGCCGCAACCCCGCCAGCGCCGTGGCGTGGGATGAACTGAAGGCCGAACTCAACGCGGCGGCAGGAGATGCGTGACGGACCCGGCTACACGGTGAAGATCGCACGGGAACCGGCCAAGCTCTTGCGGCGGCTCCCGCGCGACCTGCAGCGCCGGCTTGGCGCGGCGATTGACGGTCTGGTGCTTAACCCGCGGCCGCGCGGCTGCGTGCAACTGAAAGGGCAAGATCGGATTTTCTACCGCATTCGTGTGGGCGACTGGCGCATCATCTACACCATCGAGGATGACATCTTGGTGGTACTGGTTGTCGAACTGGGTCCGCGCGGGGGAGTATACCGCGACTTCTGACACAATTCCGGCGTGAACAGCAGCGCCCGCACGGGGACCCCCGTGCGGGCGCTGGATGCTTCAAGCGGGGCCGACCCCGCGCAGTTGGCTAGCCGAAGCGCGGCTGCAACAGACCGTATTGGCCGTCGCGCCGGCGATAGAGCACATTCACCGCTTTGGCGGCCATGTCGTAGTAGACAAAGAAGTCATGGCCTAGCAGTTCCATCTGCGCCACGGCCTCTTCCTCGTCCATCGGCTCCAAGGCAAATTCCTTGCGGCGGATAATGTGACCGACCTCCTCCTCGTCGGGCGCTTCCTCGATCATCGTGGCGGCAACCTCGGCCGGGGGGGTGGCGCCCGCGGCGGCACGGCGGCGACCCTGGTAACGACGGTCCTTAAAGCGCCGGATCTGGCGCGACATCTTATCCACGGTCGCATCAACGGATGCCAGAATGTCGCTGGTAGATTCCTCGGCACGCAGGATCTGGCCGTTGGTCCACACGGTAATCTGGGCCGTGTAGCGATCCTCTGCCGCGCGAGTGGTGTTGTGGGTCAATTCGATGCGCGCGTCGTTGGCCTCCGGCAAGAAGCGTTCGAGTTTACCCACCTTTTTATCGACATACTCGCGGATCCAGTCAGTCCCTTCGACATT
>CAYJQA010000418.1:0-5481 GCA_964372065.1 uncultured Litorilinea sp. | reverse complement strand
GCGTTAGGCGGCAGGCAGGGGTGCTGGCAGCCCCAGATCGGCGCGCAATTGGGGCAGCGCGGCTTCCGCCGCGGCGCGCCCCGCGGCGATCAACTCATTGACCGCGGCCAAATCCACCAGGCTGGTGTCTACCACATCCGGCTTGATCATACAGTCGGCCGCGTCCCGCACCCCCTGATTGGCGCGGATCAGCGTATAGAGCGACGCCAGGCCGATCTCGACGACGTTCTCCGGCTCATGCCGCCGCGCGCCGGGCGCAGGCAGCAGGTCTACCCCGATCACATACTCCGCGCCCATCACGCGCACCGCCTCCACCGGCAGGTTGTCGACCACGCCGCCGTCCACCAACAGCCGGCCATTACGCCGGCAGGGCGTGAAGATGCCCGGCACGCTGCAACTGGCGCGCACCGCGAGGCCGACCTCGCCGTCGTTCATCACCACCATCTCGCCCGACACAATGTCGGTAGCAATGGCCGCAAAGGGCAGCCGCAATTCTTCAAAGTACAGCGGCCCGTCCCACAACTTGTGCAGCCACTCCACCGTGCGGTCCAGGTCCAGCATCCCCAGCGGCAGCCCCTTCAGCGTCAGCAGGTTCAGTTCGCTCAACTTCATGGTATAGAGGCTCAAGGTACTCAACGTGCCCCAGTTGAGGCTTTCCGCCAGCGCGTGCATACGTTGCGACGACATGCCGGACGCCAAGAGCGCGCCGACGAGCGCGCCCACGCTGCACCCTGTCACCATGTCGATGGGAACCTGGTGCTCTGTCAGGACGTCCAGCACGCCGATATGCGCCAGCCCGCGCGCCGCGCCGCCGCCCAGCGCCAGCCCTACATGCCGGGGTCGCGGCGGCGTGTCCCACACCAGCGGCCGCGGCGCGCCCTGCCATGCCTGCAAGCTCATATCCGTCTCCTGACAAGAGAGAAGAGAGAATTTCTCACGCAAAGCCGCAAAGAACGCAAAGGGCAGAGGGGGAATATGTTGTCATGCTGAGGCCGCGCCCAAGGGGCGCCCGCCGAAGCATCCCCTTCCGGCTCACCGGCGCGAGGGGACCCTTCGGCTACGCCTCAGGGTGACAACATTCACCTTCTCCGTTCTTGGCGTGCTTGGCGGCTTTGCGTGAGACGCTCTCCTCTCCCGCTCTCACTCTGCCGCCAGCCGAAAGGCGCGGACCTGGACGCCGAGAAAGTCGGCCTGGTCCACCACCACGCCGTGACCGTCCAGCCATTCGTCCATCAAGCGCCGCCGGTCCCACATCTCCACCTCACTCCGCAGCAGCCACACCACGTCATAGCCAGCGGTCAACGTCTGCATGTGGCGCTCCACCTCGGCGCGGGCAACATCGTCCGCTTGGCCCTGATTCGTCCACAGACCGGGCCGCCATGCGCCCAGCCGGGCGTCGCTATCGGCGAAGGGCCGCGGACCAAAGTCGCTGGTGTAATAGCGATAGGCCCACTCCAGATGCGGGATTTGCAGGATCAGCAGGTCATCCGCGCCGCGGCGCGCCGCCACATAGCCCACCCCCGCGCGCAGGTCGTACTTGACCGTCGCGACCTTCTGCTGCCACCCCGCCAGGAGCCAATACCCCGTCACATAGACCAGCAGCCCCACGGCCAGCAGCGGGCCTACGCGCCACGCATAACGCCACACCGTCGCCGCGCCCAACGCCACCAGCATCATCAGACCGGGCGCGATCCAGATCACATAGCGGTCGGTGAAGATGGGCTGGCGCAGACTCAGCGCATAGATGCCCACCACCGGCGCGACCACCCAGGTCAGGAGCATCCCATCGCGCCGCCACGCGGCCAGCGTGATACCCGCGCGGCCGGCGTCGTCCCGCGCCGCCGCGATCTCACCCGGCCCCAACAGCGCGCCCGCCGCGACCAAGAACAAGATCGGCGCGGCCCACACCAGTTCGCCCGGCGACACAAACCCGCGGCCGTGATTCAGCGCCAGCGTGCGGACCATCTCCAGTGGCGGCGTAAAGGTGAAGCCCGTCAGCTTCACCGCGGCCGTCAGCATCCGCCACTGCCACCACACCATGGGCAGATAGGGCAGCGTCAGCCCGCCCAGCGCCAGCGTATAGCCGCGCCAATGCGCCCGGCTTTGCGGCCAGGCGAACACAAACCACAGCAGATGCAGCGGGAAGACCAGGATCGTCAGCAGGTGGACATAGAAGGCCACCGTCAGCGTCAGCCAATACGCCAGCCACGGACGCCACCCCCCCACGCGGATGCCCTCCAGCCACCACCAGTGGGCAAAGAGCATCAGCGCCGTCAGCAGCGTGTACATCTTGCCTTCTTGGGCATACCACAACTGGTAGGGGTTGGCCGCCAGCAACACCGCCGCACCCCAAGCCGGCAAGCGCGCGGGCGCACCCGGCGTCAACGGCAGCAGCCGCCGGGCGATCTGCCACGTCAGCGCCACGGCCAGCACCCCACCCCACGCAGAGGGATAGCGCAGCGCAAACTCGCTCGTCCCCACCAGCCCAAACCACGGCCGCAGCGTCAGGAAATAGAGCGGCCCGTTCTGCCCCGGCGACGTAAACATGGCGAGCGTCGCGGCCAACTCACGCGTCGCAAAATAGATCGCGTCCACCTCATCGCGCCACAGGCTCTGCCAGGCCAGCCCATGCACGCGCCAGGCATACGCGGCCAACACCAGCGCGAGCAGCGCGGCCCGCGGCGACCGTCTCACGGTAGATTGCTGGGCCACGCCTCGTCCTCGTCGTCGTCGCCCAGTTCGCCATAGGGATCCGGCGCAGGCGGCAGGTCGTCGTCGGTTAGCAGCAGGTCATAGCGGCGGCGCTCCTGCTGGCGGAAAAACAGCCCCACCACGATCCCGGCGGTCACGAAAAAGACCAGTGACCCGGTCAGAAACCAAATCCACCCCGCCGCGGCCACCATCGCATCAAAGGTCTTGGCTGCCGCCAACAAGTAATCCGGGGTGGGCGTCGCCACGGGCAGCGCCGCGGTCGCAGTCGGCGACGGGCCGGGCGCGTCGGTCACGACGATATAGATCACCGCCGGGGTGGGCGTCGGGGTCGGGGCGAGCGTGGGCAGCGGGATCGGCGTCAGCGTCGGCGTGGGCGTCAGGACCGGCGTCTCCGTGAACGGCGCTTGCTCCACCGGCGCGACCTGCTCCAAGATGACGATCTCCGGGGTGGGGGTAGCCAGCGGCGACACAAAGAGGGCCGCCGCGGTAGCGGTCGCGGCTTGCATCGCCAGCGCCGGGTCCGGCTGCGGCTGCTGCGGCGGCGGTATCGGCTCGCGCGGCGTGGGCGTCGCCAGTTCTGAAATGGCATAGCTGCGGGTCGGCGTGGGCGAAGGCGTCACCGGCGTCCAGGTGGGCGTCCACGTCTCGGTCGGCGTCGGGGGGATGGGCGTTATACTCGGCGTGGACGTGGCCACGGGGACCGGCGTGGAGGTGGGCCGCGGGGTGCGCGTTTGGGTCGCCGTCGGCACGGGCGGAAAGGTTGCCGATGTCCCCGCCGAGCCCGACACCTGCGACCCGCCGACGGTCGTCCCCAGGTAAGTCATGGTGTTGTTGACCACCGTAGGATAGGTGTTGCTAAACTCAAAGGGACCAAAGAGCGCGGGCAGCCCCAACGTCTCGGTCAACACCCGGTTGGTGATGACTAACTGAGCGCCCGGCGTAATCGTATAGTTGAAGGTCAGATCGATCGCCAGCGCCGGTTCGCGCAGCAGATGCTGCGTCAACGACAGCCCGCCCGTGTTGCGGATGGTCACGCAGTAGTAGAGCCGCGTCTCCCGCGGCGCGACCAGCGTCGTAGTCGTGGGGCACGCGGTCGGGTCGGTCCCCACCGTCTTGATGAACTGCACCGCGGCGTTGCCCACACTCACCTGCGCGGCTGCGGCCGCCGTAGCCGTCAATCCGACCGTCGTGCCCGCCGTGTAGAAAGCTGTGCTGGCAAACGCGCCGCTCACCGTGCGTTCCAGGGAACCGGAAAGTCCATAATTGCCGATCGTCGCGGCCGTAATCGCCAGCTTCCCGCCCGGCGCGAGGGTATAGGCAAAGCTGCCGCTGACCCCCAGCAGCGTGTCGTTCAGCGTGTGGCGCGTAAAGGTAATGTCGCCGCGGTTCTCCAGCGTCAGACAATACGCGGTGCTCTGTCCGGTTACCACGCTCAACGCCGTCGCCACCGCGCAGGCGTTGCGGTCCTGGCCCACCGTCTTGACCAGGCCCGCCGTCGGTGCGACCACGTCGATGCGCGTCTGCCTCGTCACCACCGCCGTCGCCGTCGCGCCCTGGGTCTGCGCCGTCCAGGTCACCGTATCGGTCACATCCGCCGTGCTGCTGTCCGTGAGCACCAAACCCAGCCCCACGGTGGTGGTCACCCCGCCCGCGGGCAGGATCAGCGGCAGCGTCGCCGTGATGACGCCCAGGCGCGTGCTTTCCACGCGGTGCAGCGTCAAGGCTTCCGTCCCGCGGTTGCGAATGGTATAGCAGGGGTGAACAGGCGTACCGGCGCGCACCGCCACCGTCGGCGTGATGGTGCACACGGTGGGGTCAACGCTCACCGTAGCGGTCAACACCAACGCCGCGGCTTGGCTAATTTGCACGTCGCCGGGCGATTCCGCGGGGGGTGCGGTCAGGGGCGCGCTGGGCTGCGCGCCCGCCCGCATCGTCACCCACAGCAGCGCCAAACAACCGAAAGCCACGGCGACACCCAGACGAATCACGTTCATGACCGGGACCCACCGCCGCGGGTCGTGGCGCCCATCATGCAAATTCCCGGCGACCTAGACCAGCGCCAGGTCAGCCGTGTGCCCTTCTTCCACAAAGGCCGCCAACAGCGCGATCGCGGCTTCCACATCGTTCTTATGGACCGTCTCCACCGGGCTGTGGATGTAGCGGGTGGGGATGGAGATCGTCCCCACCGCGACGCCGGCCTGGATGCGCTGGATCGCGCCCGCGTCCGTCCCGCCACGCGGCAGAATCTCATACTGCCAGGCGATCCCGCGCGCCTCGGCCAGACTACGCAGCGCCGCCACCAGCTTGGGATGGCTGATGGCCGAGCTATCCATGATCTTGATGGCCGCGCCGCCGCCCAACTTCGTCACCTGCTCATGCTCGGCCACGCCCGGAATATCCACCGCCAACGTCACATCCAGCGCAATGCCCACGTCCGGCGTCACGCCATAGGCGCTGGTGAGTGCGCCGCGCAGCCCGATCTCCTCTTGCACGGTCGCCACCGCATAGACCTCAAAGCCGCTACGCTGCGCCCGCTGCAGCGCCTGGATCATAATGTAGACCGCCAGCCGGTCGTCCATCGCCTTGGACGAATAGCAGTCGCCCAGGCTGATAAACTCGCGCCACAGCGTCACCGGCGTGCCGATCTCCACCAGTTCAGCCACGCGTGCGCCCGGCAGCCCCAAGTCCACAATGAAATCGCTGACCTGCGGCTGCTTCTTGCGGTCTTCTTCTGAGGCAATGTGCGGCGGCTTCAGCCCCGGATAGAGC
>CAYJQA010000417.1:3513-5499 GCA_964372065.1 uncultured Litorilinea sp. | reverse complement strand
GCGGAAGGGTCCAGTGATGAGCGTAGCCTATGATGTGATTGTGGTCGGGGGCGGGATTGTGGGCGCGTCGGCGGCCTATCATCTGACGCTGGCCGGGGCCAAGACGTTGCTGATCGACCGCCGCGATGCGGGCCGGGCGACGGACGCAGGCGCGGGCATCCTCGCGCCGGAGATGAACCGCCGCGACCCGGATGCGTGGTTCAACTTGGCGGTGCAAGCGGTGGGCTACTATCCGGAACTGGTGGAGCGGTTGGCTGCGGCAGACGCGGGGGAGACATCCTATGCCCAATGCGGGATGCTGCTGGTTGCGGCCACGGATGATGAAACGTCCGCGTTTGAGGACGCCCAACGCCACATTCTCGCCCGCCAAGCGGCGCGGGGCGCGCCGTCTACGGTCGATCTGCACCCGGTCAGCCCGGCGGAGGCGCGGGCGCTCTGCCCGCCCTTGACCAGCGTCATCGGGGCCTTGTATTACCGCCGTGCGGCGCGCGTGGACGGGCGGCTGATGGCGCAGGCGCTGCACCGCGCCGCCATCGGACAGGGGCTGCACACGCTCTATGGCAGCGTGGACGCGCTGGCGACACAGGGAACGCGCGTCACCGGCGTGCGGGTGGGGCCGGACACGCCGGCCGCGGGCGCGGTGATCGTCGCCGGCGGCGCGTGGTCGCCTGCCCTGGGCGAACCGCTCGGGGTGCGGATTCCGGTGGAGCCGCAGCGGGGACAGATCGCACACCTGCTGCTGCCCGATGTGCCAACCGGCGAGTGGCCGATTGTGGGTGCATTTCGCGGCCACTATATCGTGCCGTGGGCGGACGGGCGCGTCGGCGTGGGCGCGACGCGTGAAACCGGCTCCGGTTTCCAGACCGAGACATCTGCGGCGGGCCTGCGTGAGGTGTTGGACGAGGCGCTGCGCGTCGCGCCCGGTCTGGCCGCGGCGCAGCTAGGCGAGGTGCGCGTTGGGCTGCGCCCGCTGCCGCCGGATGGGCTGCCCGTGTTGGGGAGCGTACCAGGGTGGGACGGGCTGCTGCTCGCGACGGGCCACGGCCCGACCGGGCTGCAACTGGGGCCATTCAGCGGCCGCATCGTCGCCGAGTTGGCGCAGGGCCGGCCCGCGTCCGCAGAGATCGGCGCGTTCAGCATCGCGCGTTTCGGGTAGGAAAGGGAAAAGGAGAAGCAGTGGTCTCACGCCAAGCCGCAAAGAAAAGCCGGAAATAAGAACCGGGTATGTACGTGCGGTTTTCCAACCGCACGCATGTCGCGCAGGCTCCGGCGCGCCCAGGGGGCTCCCGGAAACCGCCGTTACTTGCCTTTTCTTCTATGCGTGAGCCATTCTCCTACACGCCGACGGCGTCGGGCCAGTGGGTTAGCAGAGGGTCCAGCTCGGCCCAGAAGTCGTCGGGGATAGGCAACTCCGCGGCGGCGGCGTTGTCCGTGGCTTCGGCGGGGAAGCGTGCGCCCGGTATGGTGGTCGTGACCTGCGGGTGGCGCGTCACCCACTGGAGCGCCACCGCGAGCAGCGGCAGGTTATGGGCCTGGCAGAGCGCCTGGAGCTTGCCCACGTGCGCCTGGCAGGCGGCGCTGTAGGAGCGGTCAAAGTAGGTGACACCGGCGACCGGCCCGGTCGCCAGCAGCCCACGCTCCAGCGATGTGGCGATCACCAGACCGACGTTGTGCTTGACTGCCGCGGGCAGGATGCGCTGCAGCGCCAGTTGGTTGATCAGACTCCACGCACGCGGCACCACCGCCGCGTCGAACTCGCCCGTCTCGATGTAGGGTGCATTGGTTTCAGGGAAGTCCGCCGCAGTCCCCACATATTGCACAACGCCCTGCTCCTGGAGTTTCCGCAGCGCGCCCAGGGCGCGGTCTTTGCCCATGACAGCGGACATGGGGACGTCCATGGCGTCGTGGATGTAGGCCACCGCGATGCGCTCCACCCCCAACCGGGCCAGACTGGTTTCGATGTTCCGCATGACCGCAGCATAGGAG
>CAYJQA010000417.1:0-3503 GCA_964372065.1 uncultured Litorilinea sp. | reverse complement strand
GCATAGGAGTAGTCACGGCCCGCCACGGTGCGCCCGACCTTGGTGGTGACCGTGACTTTCGCTTTCAGGTCGGGACGGGCAGCCAGCGCCGCGCCGATGATGGCTTCGCTGCGCCCGCCGCCATAGAGCGCGGCCGTGTCGATCAACGTGCAGCCTGCCTCGACGGCGGCATGAACGGTGCGGATGCCCAAGTCCTCGTCAATCTGCGCGACCAGTTCTTCATAGTCGCCGGTGCGCGCCTGAACGGTGGGCATTCCCAAGAAGGCTGTGCCAAGACCGACGATGGTAACGGGCAGCCCCGTGCGTCCCAGGGTTCTTGTCCGCATCTTGCATCCCTCCGGCGGGTTAGTGCTAGGTGGGTGGTGGTTGGTTTTGATTATCGCGGATGGCCGCGAGGACGGCAAAATGGCGTACTGCCGCTTCCCGATAAACAACCAGGGAGCGCCGCATTGCGGCGCTCCCTGGCCTGGTCTCGCTTGTGCGACAGGCTATTCGATGGCGTACACGACCTGCAACTGCATGATCAGGTCAATTTGGCCTGGCGCGATGGGGGCGCCACCGCCGCCGCCCATGCCCTTCGCCTGCTGGGCGAAGTTGTTGGAGTAGTAACCGCCGCCGTTGCCGATGACTTCACTGACGGAGAGGACGCGACCCTTGCTTACACTCAGGAGACCGGCCAACTCCTCGGCCTTGGCCTGGGCGTCAGTCACGGCCGCTGCGCGGGCCTCCGGTTCGGCTTGGCTGGGGTCCTCCAGCGCAAACTCCACCCCGTAGATGTTGTTCGCCCCGGCCTCGACCGCGGCGTCCAGCACCGTGCCCACGCTGTCCAGATCGCGGATGATGATGGTGACGTTGTTGCTCACACGATAGCGCACGTCGCTGTCGGCCAGCGGGCCTTCCGGGCCATAGCGGTCGGCGTAGATGTTAAAGCCGGTGGTCTGAATATCTTCTTCGGCGATCCCCTGCTCACGCAGTGCATTGAGCACTGTTTCGACCGTCACCTTGTTCTCGGCGCTGGCTTCCTGGACGGTGTTCTTCACCGTCTCCACACCGATGGTCACCCGCGCGATGTCGGGCTTGACCGTGATCTTGCCTTCGCCGATAACCGTGATGGTCCCCGGTGCGGGCACGTCTACGTTAGTGGTCTGCGCCTGGGCTGCCGGGACGGTTAGGAAACCGGCCGCGCCGGCCCACAGTGCGGCGGCCAAAATGCCGACGCCGAGGGTCGCGGTGACGATACGCTGGGTCTGGGAATGCATATGCTCCATACTCCTTAAGCTAATACTAGTACTGCGATTCGGTTCTCCGTGTGGCCGCAGCGTCCGGCCCGAGCACGTGATGGTCATAGTACGATGAAGCGTGCGCCATTGTTCCGCGAAAATGCCGGCGGTGTGGGCTATTGGCCTCGGCGCGGGCCGCCATGCCATAATGCGCTGGCAGGCAACCACACAACATAGAAGGGAGTACTCCCATGCAGGTTACGGCGGTTCGGGCATGGCCCACGGTGGAGTCGCGGCCAGCGCCCATACGCGATGCGTTACAGACGCTGGATACCATCGGCAACTGTCACATTGCGGTCGAAACTGAGGCCGGCGTCACGGGCCAAGCGTCCATCTACTCTGGCCGGGTGGCGCGCGGCCCGGCGGTCTTGGCCGCGCTGGTGAACGAGGTCTTGGCCCCGGCGGTGGTGGGCGAGGACGCGTTTATGGTGCGCGGCATCCGCGACAAGCTGTGGCGGTTGACCGACTACTCGGGCACGCTCGGCCTGGCGCTGCACGGGATTGCCGGGATCGACATCGCGCTGTGGGACGCGCTGGGCAAGGCGTTGGGGCAGCCGGTCTGGCGGCTGCTGGGCGGGCATCACGACCGTGTCCCCGCGTACGCGATGGTCGGCTGGCTCAATTACAGCCTAGACGAACTGCGGGCCATCTGCCACCAGGCGATGGCGCAAGGCTTCCGCGGGGTGAAGTTGAAGGTGGGCGCGGCGACGTTGAAAGAAGACTTGACGCGCATCCGCGCCGTGCGTGAAGCGATCGGCGACGATGCCGCGCTGATGGTGGACGCCAACCAAGTGTTTGGGGTCAACGAGGCGTTGGCCCGCGGGCGGGCGTATGAGGAGCTGGGCTGTCTGTGGTTCGAGGAGCCGATCCGCGCCGACGACACGGCGGGGCTGGCGCAACTGGCGCAGGCGCTTACCATCCCCATCGCGACGGGCGAGAACAACTACGGCAAGCGCCAGTTTCGCGAGTTGTTCGAGCGCCGCGCCGTAGACATCGTGCAGCCGGACTTGCGCCGCGCCGGGGGCGTGACCGAATGCCTGGAGATCGGGCTGATGGCGGACGCGTTCAACATCCCCTATGCGTCGCATGGGGGCGGCGTACATCTGCACGTGCTGGCCGCGCTGCCCAACACGATCTATATGGAGAGTGGGCTGCTGCCGCCGGGGTCCCCGGTTCAGTTGGTGGACGGCTGCTATCCGCTGCCGGTGGAGCCGGGCTTCGGCGCGGGGGAATAGGCGAAGCTGCCTGTCATTCCGAGGCGTCTGCGCCGAGGAATCCCTCTGCTGTCGTGGCGGAGGCAGAGGGATTCCTCGGCCTACGGCCTCGGAATGACAGGGCTATCGACCGAAGTGTTTACCCCTTGACTGCGCCGGCGGTGAGACCGGCGACCATGAAGCGTTGTCCCGCCACATAGAGCGCGATGACCGGGATCGCCATGAGCAGCGCGGCGGCCATCAACTCGCCCCAGGGCAGCACATCGCCGATGATCATCTGGGCGAGGCCCACCGACAGGGTAAACAGGCTTTCTTTGGAGAGGAAGACAAAGGCAAAGATAAACTCCTTCCAAACCTGGGTGATGGTGAAGAGCGAAGCCGCCATCAGCGCCGGGGCCGCCAGCGGCAAGACCACCCACCAAAACGCCTGAAAGTGATTGCACCCGTCAATCAACGACGCCTCTTCCAGTTCGCGCGGGATTGAGGCGTAATAGCCCATGAGCAGCCACGTCGCGAAGGGCAGCGCAAAGGTCGGGTAGGCCACCATCAGCCCGCCCAGGTTGTTGGTCAGCCGCAGCGCCGCGAAGATCTGGTAGATGGGAATGAACATGAGCACCGCGGGCATCAGATACGCAATCAGGACCGAGCCGGCGAAAATGTTCGAGCCGCGCCAGCGCAGGCGCGTCAGGCCATACGCGCCCGACGCCGCGATCAGCACCGAGATGGTCGTGCTGACCACCGCGACCACGGCGGTATTCTGATACCAGCGGAGGAAGTCGCGCGTCGGGCCGAGCAGGGTGTGGAACTGCACCGACGACCAGGGGCGCGGCCAAAACACCGACTGGAACTGGGTGATCTGGTTGGTCTCCTTGAAGGCCGTGATGATGACCCAGTAGAAGGGCACTAGCTCGAAGGCCAGGACCACCACCAGGATCGCCGTCGTCAATACGCCGCTCACGTTCCGGCCAATGTGCCGGGCGCGGGCGTGGCTGGCGTGGCTCGTCCCGGC
>CAYJQA010000416.1:1597-5508 GCA_964372065.1 uncultured Litorilinea sp. | reverse complement strand
GGAAGCAGAGACGCAGGTGTTCCTCGCGTTTGCCCCACCACCACAAGCGCAGGGTAACGTCGAGCCGCCGCAGTTGCTTGTAGAGCACGTATTCCTTTTCGATGCGGCTGCTGAGGAATTCACCTGCCAGGGTGATACCCGCATATAGGGGGCCGTCCGCCCGGCGCACAATCTGGTAGTTCACCAGGGCGTCACTCGCTACCTCGCCGGTGAAGTTGTAACGCACATCAACGCCGGGATCCCGATATGAAACCAACTCGCCAAAACCGTGCTCCCCGCCGTGCGCGATCAAGTCTTGGCCGATGCTGCGGTCAAAGAGGCGGCTGATGCGCCCCTGCGAGGTGTTGATGTCCACCTCCAGATGTTCGCCGACCAGGCAATTGTCTGACAGGATGGGCTGAGCTTTGGGTTCACCGCGCCGCAGGTAGAGGGTCTGAACACCGAGGGAGGGTAAGCGATCTACCTGAATCGTCAGCCCGTCATGCGTAGGCTGCGCGGGCAGCGCGGCGCCGTCCGCAGCGAGAACCTCCAGCGTCTCCGGCGCTCGATCCGGAATAGTCAACACTTCGTCACGGCGCCAGGACACGGGGTTGAAGACGATGAGGCGTTGCCCTTGGCCAGGGCCGGCCAGCGTCAGCAGGCCGCCATTGATCCACCTGGACACCTCTGCCAGCGCGTGATCGCGCATGATCTCCTTGTCCCAGCTAGACTGTGCACCATGGTAGCCAGCATAGTTGTGATCCTGGCAGAGAAGCTCATAGCGCCACAGTTCCCGCAGCTCGTCGCCTTCCCGAACGGGATCGCCAAAGATGTCGCCCTGGAGGCTGTGGCGCGCCAACCCGCGCGCCGCCGGTCCCCTTGGCTCGTCCGGCGCGATCGGCGCGATCGCCAGCCCAAACCCACGCGCTAGCGCAACCAGCTTCTCCGCTGTGAGCAGGCCATGCTCTAGCTCAACACTCTGGGCCATCAGCCGGATGAAGGCGCTGGCAAGACTTCCCCAGCCGTAGGGCATTTCCCCCCACAGGCGAGGTAGCGCCTGCTCATGAAGCTGGGAAAGCACGCGTCCAGGCGATGCGAACTGGAAATCGACATGGGGGTGCTCACGGCGCAGCGTAGCGACGATGTCCAGCACCTTGATCGAGACGTCCTGCAGGTCGCTGTAACCGCCGCGCACGAAGAAAGCCTGCGGAAGGTCAGGCTCACGCAAGACCGCCTCGAAGTGCTGTGGGGTTTTCTCCCCATAGCCGAACAGATTGCAGTAAACAATATGTGATCCGTCCGGTGCGATCCAGTCGTAGGTCGCGCCGAATCCGCGAGCGCGCAGGTAACAACCGATTCCGGCCTGCGCGTAGATCTGAGGTAGCTGAGGTGAGATGCCTGGCAGGTCAGGGTGCATCGCCGTGCGCGGACCCCGCCCAAAGGTGTCGTTGAGCCAACGGATCCCTTCCACGGCGTGGCGAATGATGGATTCGCCGTTGTGGGAATGCTCAACCCGATCCACAAAGCAAGCGCCGATCTCCAGCCGCCCCTCGTCCATCAGGCGTCGCATCCGCGGCTTGTCCTCCGGGTATTTGCGGAGGTGATAGTCGGCGAAGATCGCCGTCTCGATGTAGTAGCAGTATTCCGGGTGCTGTTCCATCAGGTCGAGCGCATGGCGCTGGATGGCGGTACCGGCCTCCAGACATTCGGTGTGGGTCCCCATCCAAAACAGGTCGCAGTGTGTGCCCATCGTGATGAACATCGTGTGCCGGTTCTCATTTGGTGCCGCCATGATTGCGCTCACTTTCAATGCGGTTGTCAGAGGTGCCACTGGACTACTCAAGCTTGAGGGTCTTGATCTCGTTTGGATGCCACACCACCTCCCCAACGACCCGCGGTTGCTCTTCCAGCAGATTGACCTCGCGGATCGTGCGGACGTCCCCTGCGATGGAAGGGACGCCCGTTGCGCGCCGGCCCTCCACCTCGTAGCCGCGCACCACTGTGCCTGAAGTGTCTTCTGCCCGCTTGATGGTCGTGATGAGGACATTGCGGGCCGGGCTTTGGCATAGGCTTGCGACCGGCTCCAGACGTTTGGGGCTGAGCGGATCGTTCACCGTCATCGAGATTAGGGGCAGGTTCAGCGCCCAGCCGGCGCGGTAGGCAGCCGACTCTTTCCAGTCGCCCTGGTGCGGCAGGAGGCGTGTTCGTATACTGAACCGGTTGCTCCCGTAGGGAACCTCATCATACGCGTCGCGCCAGCCGCCGGAGCGAATCAAGTTGATCCGCAACGTTCCCGCATTCAGTTCCACGGCGCGGTGGTCGCTGGCTACGGTGAGTCCGTGGTTAGGACCTCCCAGGTCAACCCAGTTCTGCACTTCGCGGATCCGGTGCCAGGATTCGGCGCCGATCTCGTCGGCGAACTTGGGTTCGATATTCGGCTGGTGATTCTGCCAAGTATTGGCGCCAAAGGCCACGCCGTAGACCACCTCTGGTGCCTCTATGCCGGTCGCCATCACCCGCTGGACCCGTACGAGCGGCGATGGGCCTTCCCAGATCAGCGTGTCCACGAGGTCCACGTAATCAGCCTCGCGATAGAGCAGCCACTCCTGGCGGGTGCAGATATTGCCGATCCGCCCCTCGACGATGATCCGCGCGCGCACACTACCGTTCTCCACGACGTCGATGCGCTCAACCAGGTTGGGGAAGGTGCGCCCGGTCGTCTCATCACGGAACCAGTTCTTGTCCAGTCGCTCTTCTTCTGCGCTGAGGTTCATCGGACCGGCGACCTGCCGGTCCAGCACCTTGTCGAACAGCGCCTGGTTGCCGGAGGGCCGATCTACGGTTAACCGGAAGCGTTGGCTTTCCACCACCAGCGTCTGATTTTCGTCAGTCCCGCTGATCGTGCAGCACGGTTCCACCGGCTCATCGTCGGTGGCTGGTTGCAGGTAATACAGCCGATAGCCAAAGGCGGGTACGTCTTCCGCCCGAAAGCACAAGGTCGCCTCACGCGTGATCACGGTCTTCTGTTCGAGATATTGGAAAGGCACACGCCGGCCTGTATGGTCACAGAGCCGCAGATGACGGAAGGGGTCACCGAATTCGGAGCCCGGCATGTGAAACGCTTCGACTTCGCCGTAAAACGAGATGTGCGCGGTGGCGAGCTCAGTGCGCTCCCAAGAGGTCGAGTTGAACACGACGATCGGCGTGATCCCGGCCACGTCGGGCAACCGCACGTTCTCCGCGATCTGCCGGGTAGCCGTACGCGTGGCCTCTTCGCCGGCCAAAATGGCGGCGATGTGAAACTCGCGCTTACGTTGATTGCCGGCAATGGCCCCAGTGCCCTGGAAGTTGTGATCCATTCCCTGGAGGAGCTTCAGCCAAGCGTCACGAAGGAGCGCATCCAGATGGCAGGCAAAGCCCAAGCGCCTTGCCAACTCACACCAGTTCTCGCCGGCCACCAGTCGGTGGACGGCCGGCACGTTGAGGGCGCAGATGTGGGGAAAGGCGGCTTCCGTGTACGGCCACAAGGAGGGAATCTCCCCGCATAATGTCGGGATGCGCGCGGTAGCCACTGCCGCCTGGAAATACTCGGTCGGCGTGGCAAAGCGCATAGGCAGATCCGTGGCCGCATTCCAGGCCGCGACAGAGCCGACGAGCGATGCTGGGGGCACAATCAGATCGACGCCCCAGTGCATCAGGATCGGGGCGGGGGTGAGCGCCATGACCTGTTGAGCTTCCTCTACCAATCCCTTTCCTAACGCCTCGCTTACATCCGTGTGAAGCCGGGCATTACGCGACCACCAGTAGCCCTTAATCGCATTCCAGGTCAAGACCCGCGAACCGTCCGGCGCGGCCCAGTAGTAGAGCACCTGGTCGCGCGGCCCACCCCGGGTAATGACGACGTTTTCGATCCCGGCTTTGGCCGCGATCTG
>CAYJQA010000416.1:0-1497 GCA_964372065.1 uncultured Litorilinea sp. | reverse complement strand
TCGGCGACAAAGACCATGTCCTCCAGGAGAAACCGAAACTCCGGGTGCTCGCGCAGGATAGCCAACGCAGCCGCGATCGCCCGTCCTCCCCGGGACAGGCATTCCTCCCGCTCGCCAAGCCAGAAGAGATCCATGTGGGTAAACGGAACGAGATAGATGCTGTAGCTATTTGTCACCCAATCACCTCCCAGTCCTCTGTCACTGGACCCTTGTTAGCGCACCAGGTTAACCTGTCGGTCTTGCGCGTGAATGGACGTTCAGCCTTTTAGACCGGTCATGACGATGCCCTGGATGAAATACCTCTGGGCAAAGAAGAACACCACCACCAAGGGCAGTGTCATCATGGCACTGGCGGCCATGAGCAGGTCCCATTCAGCCGTATGCTCGCTGAGGAACTGCTGCAGCCCGATGGCCAGCGTGTACTTTTTCTGATCATTGAGGTAGATAAGCGGGGCGAGAAAGTCATTCCAGTGATGCATGAAGCTGAAGATCGCCACGGTGGCGACAGCCGGGCGTGACAGCGGCAGAAAGATGATCCACCAGATGTGCCAGGTGGCTGCACCGTCAATGCGGGCAGCGTCCTCCAGTTCTTTGGGAATCGTGCGAAAGAACTGGCGCATCAGAAAGATGTTGAACGCGCCGCCGCCAAAGAAAGAGGGCACGATGAGGGGAAGAAAGGTATTCACCCACCCGAGCTTTGCGAAGAGAATATAGACCGGAATCAGTGTCACCACGTACGGCAGCATCAAGGTGGCAACCACACAGAGGAACAGAAACTCGCGACCGGGAAAACGGAGACGGGCAAACCCGAAGCCAACAAGGGAGGAGGAGAGCACTGTACCAATCATGGCCGTAATCGTAATGATCAAGGTATTGACTAAGTAGACGTCAAAGGTCGCATAGTTCCAGGCATTGGGGAAGTTCTCCCACATAATTGGGTTCGGGATCCAGACCGGCGGCCACTTAAACAACTGCTCACGGGATTTCAGAGCGGTGCTCATCAGCCAGATAAAGGGTATCGAAAAGATGATGGCGCCGATGATCAGGATCGCCAGAGAAATCAGGCCGATGAGCACGTCGCTCGAAGTGCGCCACTCCAACCGGCTTCTGACGGCGCGCAGCAGACTCGGCTGCCTAGACATGCGTACGGCCATTAGGAGTTTCCTTCTTCGTAGTAGATATGGCGCCCCACAAAGCGGAACTGAATGGCGGTGAGGACTAGCACAATGAGAAACAGGACCCAGGCCATGGCCGACGCATAGCCCATGCGGAAGTTCCGGAACGCCTCACGAAACAAATGAAGTACATAGAAGAGGGTCGAGTTCAGCGGCCCCCCGCCGGTGATAATGAATGCCTGCGTGAAGATCTGAAAGGCGCCGATCATGCCGATGATCAGGTTGAAGAACAGCACCGGACCGATGAGGGGAAAGGTGACACGCCAAAAGGTGTGCCAGCGGTTGGCGCCATCAATCTTGGCGGCTTCGTGCAGCTCCTTGG
>CAYJQA010000415.1:0-5511 GCA_964372065.1 uncultured Litorilinea sp. | reverse complement strand
GGTTGGAGAGCTTCTCGATATCCCAGAAGCCCTTTTCGTTCATGTGCGAGAGGTCAATCAGCACGCCCAACTCGTTGCAGGCGGCGATGAGCGCCTTGCCCGCGTCGGTCAGGCCCGGCCCGGTGTCCGGCGAGGACGGGAAGGCAAAGGGGACGCCGTGGGCAAAGATGTTGGAGCGGCTCCAGACCGGCCCGATGGAACGCAGTCCCGCGGCATGGAGCACGTAGAGTGCGTTCAGGTCGGCGTCGATGGCCTCCGCGCCTTCGATGTGGAAGATCATGGCGAAAGTGCCGTCGGCCAGACAGCGGTCCAGGTCGTCGGCGGTGTGGACGATCTTCGTCGCGCCCTGGGAGTCGCGCTCGATGCGGAGCAGGCGCGCGGCCATGTCCACCGTAAACTTAAGCGCGACCGGCTGTTCGATGGGGGGTGCGGGCGCGGTAAAGGCCGGATGGGGCGCGCCCGGCGCGGCCGGGGTCGCGCCGGCGGCGGGCGGCGGGGCAGAGCGGTTTGTGTTGGAAGGCGTGAAGATGGCGAAGAAACCGCCGCCCAGCCCCCCGGCGCGGGCACGCGGCAGGTCGATATGCCCGGCTTCGCTGCGCGTGAAGAAGCTGCGGGCCTCACCGCTGCCAAAGTGGGGCAGGTGGATGTCGAGCAGGGTGTCGTTGTGACCGTCAAAGATGGGGATAACGGGCTGCGCCGAAGACATGCTAATCCTTTCTGGAGTGCGCCGCACGGATCTATCGTTGATGCGCGGCCATGACTGTTCAGTCTAACGCAACGCCGCGGAGCTTCGCAAGAATCGGGTGGGCAGGCGACTCATCGTGCCGTACAATAGGGGCCATACGTTCATTATTTGTGAAGGAGAACCAAGGTTATGGCTGTCTTACCCGCCGATATGGCCGCGCCGGCCATCACATTGCAAGCTGAAGCGTCCGCCGATTACGCCCTGGTGGCGGAAGCGATCCGCTATCTGGAAACGCATTTTCGCACCCAGCCCGGTCTGGAGGAGCTGGCCGCGGGGCTGCACGTCTCGCCATTTCATCTGCAACGCGTCTTTACGCGCTGGGCCGGCATCAGCCCCAAGCGTTTCCTCCAGTTCTTGACCGCGGACTATGCCAAGGCGCTGTTGGGCGCATCGCACAGCGTCCTGGACGCGACCTACTCCGCCGGGCTATCCAGCCCCGGACGGCTGCACGATCTGATGGTCACGTTGGAGGCGGTCACACCGGGCGAGTTCAAGAGCCGCGGCGAGGGGTTGGCGATCCAGGTGGGCCGCCATGCCACGCCCTTTGGCGATGCGTTGCTGGCGACCACGGCGCGCGGGATTGTGGCGCTCAACTTTGTGGACGACGACGCCGGTTGGGCCGCGGCGCTGACGGCGCTGCAAAGCCGCTGGCCGGGCGCGGCCATCGTCCGCGACGACGCCGCCACCGCGCCCCTGGCCGCGGCCGTCTTTGCCGAAGCGCAGCCGCAGACGCCCCTGCACCTGCTGGTCAAGGGCACGAACTTTCAGGTCAAGGTGTGGGAGGCGCTGCTGCACATCCCCGCGGGCGCGGTCTGCACCTATGGCGACGTGGCCCGCGTGATCGACCACCCGCGCGCGGTGCGGGCGGTGGGCAGCGCGGTCGGGGCCAACGCCATCGCCTATCTGATCCCCTGTCACCGCGTCATCCGCCAGGGCGGCGTAGTCAGTGATTATGCCTGGGGCGCGACCCGCAAGCGCGCGCTGCTGGGTTGGGAAGCAGCATTGCTTGACACGGACGCCGCGCTCGCGTAGGATGGCGTCATTCTGCAAACGATAGTATACGGTGCGCCCCGCGCGCGGCCCTCTCCGCCAAGCTGGGCGCACCGGACCCCGGCCCTCATCCCCGTTGCCATTGCGTTGGTCAACCTAGCGTTGGTGGAATATCCGGTACGGTGTGCAGTTCAGGCTCCCCGCCGGTGCTGCCTGCTCCGCAGGAGACGAACCAATGGCCCAGCAACGCATTACCTTCGAGTGGGTGCTCGAGGACAACCGCGCCGAACTCTGGCATGGCCTGGGCGACGCGGACCACGGGCTTGGCTTGGGATTGGCCGAGAGCCGGCTGGCGCGGGCGGTGGCGCGCGGGGCGCTGCTGCTGCTGGCCGCGCTGATCCTGACGGCCGCCGCGGGCTTGTCGCCGGTGGAACGCGAACGCCGCATTGCCGAGCGCGGCATCAACCTGACCTTGGAGGTGGAGAACAGCGCCTGGCGGCTGCGCGATTATGCGCTCTATGCGAGGTTGATCGACCCGACCCTGGACGAACGCTGGGTGGCCGAATGGCGCGACCACTGGCGCAGCGGGGCCGACAGCGGCGCGGGCTATACGGCCAAGCTCCTGGACGTGCGCGCCGACGCCGGGCTGATGCGGGCGACCATCGTCACCGAACAGCCGTCGCTGGAGTGGTGGCAGACCAGCCCCTATGTGGAGACGCGCTTCTACCGGCGGATGGACCAGTTTTGGGTCCGCACCATGCCGCCCGCCGAGTATTGGGGGGAGCCGCATGTCATGCGCACGGCCCATCTGCGCTTTACCTATTTTGATCGCGACGCCGCGGCCGTGAAGGCCGTGGCCGCCGAGTTGGAGCGGGCCTATGTGGACATGTACGCCGCGCTGGGTATGGATGCGCCTGCGCCGGCGGAGGCGCTCACCATCGCGCTGGTCCCGCAGCCGGTGGGTCGCTGGTCGACTTCCGTCGACAGGATGGAAGTGACCTCCCCCATGCTCACCCAGCTTCCGGTGGGGCAGACGGTTGGCGGCTATCTGGCCTATGAGGCGATGGGCTGGTTCACCTATCGCGCCCTGCGCGACGCCGCGACCGGCACGTCCAGCCGCTATCTCTATCGCTGGCCCATCGTGGTTTGGGGGCTGCGCGGCTGGCTGCGCGACGACCTGCTGACCGAGCGCACGCCCTGGCTGGCGGATGTGACCCAGGTGGTGCAGGCGCACCGCGATGCCTTCCTGCCCGTGCGCTTGGCCCACATCTCGGACCTGCGCGCCAATATCGACCCGACCCGCGACGAAGTTATCTTGCGCTATGTTGTCGCCGAGTCCTTCTTCCACTTTGCCGCCACGAAGTATGGCCGCGAGCGGCTGCCCGAGCTGCTGAACGCGCTGGTGCGCTATGGCAAGTGGAATGAGATCATCCCCCAGGTCTACGGCGTTTCCGCCCGTCACTTCGAGACGGAGTGGAACACTTTTCTGGTCGAGCAATATGACTTGGAGTAGCCGTCACGAAAACTGGCGCGCCAGGTGCGCGCAAACGGCGCGATAATAGCGGGCGGCGTATTTTGTTGCGCCTGCGCCCAGACGGCGCCAGGCTCCCCCCAATTCCTCAGGAGGACCGACCAATGAGTCAATTGATCCAGATGCTCGCCGACCAGATCGACGACAGCACACTTACGCAGATGAGCCGGATGTTAGGCACGGATTCGGCCAAGACAGAGCAGGCCATTAGCACGGCGCTGCCCATGCTCCTGGGCGCGCTCGGTCGCAATGCCGCCTCGCCGGATGGCGCACAATCGCTCGCCCGCGCGTTGGAGCGCGACCACGACGGCTCTATCTTGGGGGACGTTCTCGGCGCGCTGGCGAAACCGGACACGCTCCAGACGGGCCAGGCGATCTTGGGGCACGTCTTTGGCCCCAAGCAAAACAACGTCGCAACCGGCGTGGGTAAGGTAGCCGGGATGGACGCAGGCAGCACCGCGCAGCTGTTGGCGATGCTGGCCCCCCTGGTCATGGGCGCGTTGGGCAAGGCCAAGCAGGAAAACCACCTGGGCGCCAGCGGCATTGCCCAACTACTCCAACAGGACCGTGAAGAGACGGAAAGCGACCTGGGCGGTTTGGCCCAACTGCTGGATATGGACGGCGATGGCGACATCAAAGACGACATCTTTGTGTTGGGCAAGAGCCTGCTGTCCGGGCCTCTTTGGCCGTCGCAAATAGCCTTTCGATGACCCTGGAGGGCCTGTGTGCTTGCCGGTAGGGTGTTCTTCATACCGGTAGGCCACATCGTTTTCACGCGCTCCTGTGCTACACTGGGGTGAATCTACCCAGCCGGCAAGGAGCGTGTAGGATGTCTATCTCCCCCGATGTCCGTCGTCAACGCATGGCCGCGGTGCGTGATGCGACTATCCGTGTGATCGGCCAGGATTTGGTCAAAAACAACGCCGAAGCGCGCCTGTTGACGGCGGTGATCCGCGCCTTTGGCGACGCCGCGGCCGGGTTTGTCTAGGCTGCGCCCGCTCCCGCTGTACTCCCACGTTACTCCCACCGGACTCCCGCTTTGCGTGAAGCCCGCGGTGGGGGCGGTGCGGGCGGGACGCAAAACGATTTAGCCACCAGGGTGGGCAAATTGACACCGTAGGCCGCTTGGGGTATGGTGGGGGTACGCGTTTTTATGAATATGGCTCCCAAAGCAATCCGCCCGCCTCAAATTGGATTTTCGCGCAACCGCGTTTTGACCCGCAGTCGTTTGACATCTGCCCGGCAGAGGAGCATCGCTGCTCGGCGCCATTGTCTTCACAACTAAATAGCGCATTCGCGCAAACAGGAGGAACAATGTCCAAACTTCCGCGTCGGTTGAACACGGCAGCAGCCTTGCTGTTGGTGTTCGCTTTGATCCTGACTGCATGTGGCCCGCGGCCCGAATTGCCACCGGCTGAAGCGCCTGCCGAAGCGCCTGCCGAGGCGGCTGCGCCCGCGACGGAAGCGCCCGCGGCGGAAGCGCCTGCCGAAGCTGCCGCCCCCGCGGCGGAAGCGCCCGCGGCGGAAGCCGGCAAGGAAGCGCCCCAGTTGGCCGCGATGGTAGCCGCTGGCGACCTGCCGCCGCTGGAGGAACGTCTGCCTGAAGAACCGCTGATTGTCCAGCCGGTGGAGTCGGTGGGCAAGTATGGCGGCACCTGGCGGCGCGCGTACAAGGGTATCAAGGACTTTCATGCCTTTGGCCGCATGATCTATGACCCCATCTTGCGCTGGCCGCGTGACCCGAAGGATCCCATCCAGCCCGGTCTGGCCAAGGAATGGACCTGGTCGGAAGACGGCAAGGAACTGACCCTGGTGCTGCGCAAGGGGTTGAAGTGGTCGGACGGCGAACCCTTCACCACCGCCGACATCACGTTCTGGTGGGAAGATATCGAACTGGACACCAATATCACGCCTGCGCCCCATGCCGAGTGGGTGGTCAACGGCAAGCCGATGGAACTGGAAGTCATCGACGACGTGACCATCAAGCTCAAGTTTGACGGGCCGAACGGTCTGGCCGAAACCGTCGGGTTGGCCTTCCATGGCAACCAATGGCCGTTGGGCTTTGAACGCTTCGGCTTCTTTGCCCCGCGCCATTACCTGGAGCAGTTCCACCCGAAATACAACTCGGAAATGAAAGATTACGCCATGTTCGAGGACAAGGCGTTTGACTTCAATATCGAGCGCCCGGCCATGACCGCCTGGACCATTACCCAGTATGAGGCCGCCGCGACCGAGATGGTCGCCA
>CAYJQA010000414.1:4188-5530 GCA_964372065.1 uncultured Litorilinea sp. | reverse complement strand
GGCCCCATAGCGTCAAACAATACCTCCTACCGCCCGTGCTGTTGCTGTGGACCGCTGACCGCGTCGACGGCGGTATGACGATCCACCCGGCGCAGCAACCTATATCCGCGCTCGCCTTTCTTGGCGTGCGCCCATGCGATGTCGCTGCCATCCGCCTTCAGGACCAGGTCTTCGTCCAGGGCGCGTATCCCGACGATGACTATACTGCGCGCCGCGCGGCCGCCTTCATCATTGCCGTCAACTGCACTGAACCGGACGCCACCTGTTTCTGTGGTTCCCTGGGGACCGGTCCGGCCGCGACGACCGGCTTTGACTTGGCGCTGACAGAAGTGCTGGACGACGAACGCCATATCTTCGTCGTCGAGTCCGGTTCGCCCGCCGGCGATGCGGTGCGGGCTGAGTTGCCCCTGCGCCCCGCGCAGCCCGCCGAACTCGCCGCCCGTGACCGGCTGCTGGCCCACGCGGCTGCCCACATGGGCCGCACGTTGGACACTGACGGTCTGCCCGCGCTGCTGTACGGCAACATGGCAGACCCCCACTGGGATGAGATCGCCGCCCGCTGTCTCACCTGCGGCAACTGCACCCTGGTTTGTCCTACCTGTTTCTGTACCACCATCGAGGACGCGACCGACCTCACCGGGCAGCACGCCGAGCGCCGGCGCAAGACGGATACCTGCTTTTCGGTGGAGTTCTCCCATGTGTATGGGGGTAGCCTGCGGGCGTCGGCCAGTTCGCGCTATCGCCAGTGGTTGACCCATAAGCTGGCGGGGTGGGTCGAGCAGTTCGGCGCGTTTGGCTGCGTCGGCTGTGGGCGCTGTATCACCTGGTGCCCGGTCGGAATCGACATTACCGAGGAGGCCCGGACGCTGCGTCAGGCTGACCGGCGCGCGCCTGTCCGTCAGGTCGCGGGAGAGATAGCATGAACAGCCAACCAGCCCCGCGCACGGTCGCCACCATGCGACCGACCCTGTATGGCGTACGCCAACGCGTCAAGGAGAATGACGATACCTTCACCCTGGAGTTGGAGCCGGCCGAAGGGGCGGTGCTGCCGGCGTTCGCCGCCGGCCAGTTCAACATGCTCTACGTCTTCGGCGTCGGCGAGATCCCGATCTCGATCAGCGGCGACCCCAGCCACCCGTTTCGCCTCATCCACACCACCCGCGCGGTCGGCACGGTCACGCGCGCGCTCGACCACTTGCGCGTCGGCGACCAGTTGGGCGTCCGCGGACCGTTAGGCAGCGCCTGGCCGCTGGAAGCGTGTCAGGGCAGCGACATCGTCCTGGTCGCGGGCGGCATTGGCTTGGCCCCGCTGCGACCGGCCATCTATCACTTCCTCGCCCAC
>CAYJQA010000414.1:0-4178 GCA_964372065.1 uncultured Litorilinea sp. | reverse complement strand
CTCTATGGCCGGATCGTCCTGCTCTACGGGGCACGCACGCAGGAGGACATGCTCTTCCGCCGCGAGTTGGAACACTGGCGAGCGCGCTTCGATCTCGAAGTGCATGTCACGGTCGATCGCGCCACCGGGCGCTGGCATGGCAACGTCGGCGTGGTCACAGCCTTGATCCCGCGCGCGCCCTTCGACCCCCGTGCGACCCTCGCGCTCGTCTGCGGCCCGGAAATCATGATGCGCTTTACCACCCAAGCCCTCCAACGCCGCGGCATGGACGCAGAGCGCATCTACCTTTCACTGGAGCGTAACATGAAATGCGGCATCGGTCTCTGCGGTCACTGCCAATACGGGCCGCACTTCATCTGTCGCGACGGCCCGGTCTTCCGCTTCGACCGCGTCCAAGCCGCCTTTGATGAGCGCGAGGTGTGAAATGACCGAACGCCGTAAACCAAAGGTCGCTGTCTGGAAGTTCGCTTCGTGCGACGGTTGCCAGCTTAGTCTGCTCAACTGTGAAGATGAGTTGCTCACGGTCGTCGGCGAAATCCAGATCGCCTACTTTCTCGAGGCTTCCCGGGCCGTCGTCAGCGGACCCTATGACCTCTCGCTGGTCGAAGGCTCCATCACTACGGCGGACGATCTCGCGCGCATCCGCCAAGTCCGCCGCGTCTCGCGTACCCTCGTCACCATCGGCGCGTGCGCCACAGTGGGCGGCATCCAGGCGCTGCGCAACTTCGCCGACGTGAACGAGTACGTGGCCGCCGTCTATCCCCATCCCGAATACATCGACACCCTGGCGACGTCGACCGCGGTGGCCGACCATGTCTTTGTAGATTTTGAACTGCGTGGCTGTCCGATCAACAAATGGCAGCTCGTCGAGGTCATCAGCGCCTATCTGCATGGACGCAAACCCAACATCCCCACCTACAGCGTGTGCGTGGAGTGCAAGCGCAGGGGATCGCCTTGTGTCATGGTCGCGCACGGCATCCCGTGCATGGGGCCGGTGACGCAGGCGGGCTGCGGCGCGCTCTGTCCCGCCTACAGCCGGGGCTGCTACGGCTGTTTTGGGCCGATGGAGACGCCCAACGTCCCCGCGCTGACCACCCGCTGGCAGGCCGCGCTTGGTCTCTCCGGCACGGACCTGGTGCGTCTGCTGCGCAACTTCAACGCCAACGCCGAACCGTTCCGCAAGGAGGCCGAGGCCCATGACCGCTAAAAGCCAGACTATCCGGGTCAAGGCACTCGCACGCGTCGAGGGCGAAGGCGGCCTGCATGTAAGCGTGCGCGGTGGTCAGGTCAAGGAAGTCCAGTTTCATATCTTCGAGCCGCCGCGCTTCTTTGAGGCGTTCTTGCGGGGCCGCAGCTATCGCGAAGCGCCCGACATCACGGCCCGCATCTGCGGCATCTGTCCTGTCGCCTATCAGATGAGCGCGGTGCACGCCCTGGAAGGCGCTTTCGGCGTCCAGGTGGGCGATGAAATCCGTAGGCTGCGCCGCCTGCTCTACTGTGGGGAGTGGATCGAAAGCCATGCCCTGCACGTCTTCATGCTCCACGCGCCGGGCTTTCTCGGCTGCGAGGATGCGATCCAGATGGCCGGGCGCTATCCGGAGCAAGTGCAGCTCGGCTTGCGGCTCAAACGCCTGGGCAACGACATCGTTCAACTGCTGGGGGGCCGCGAGGTCCATCCCATCAACGTGCGGGTGGGCGGCTTCTATCATATCCCGCCACGGTCGGCGTGGGCAGACATCCTCGAACGGCTCAAACATGCACGCGACGATGCGCTGGCCGCCGTCCAGTGGGCCGGCGGACTGAACTTCCCCGACTTCGCGCAGGATTACGAATTCGTCGCCCTGCGTCATCCCCAGGAGTATCCCTTCAACGAAGGCCGCCTCGTCTCCAATCGCGGCCTCGACATCGACGTCGCCGACTTCGAGACTGCCTTCCGTGAAGAGCACATGCCCTACTCGTCGGCGCTGCACGCGGTGCGCCAAGCCACGGGCAACTATCTGGTCGGTCCCCTGGCGCGCTATGCGCTCAACTACGACCGTTTGACGCCGCTGGCCCAAACCGCCGCGGCCAATGCCGGGCTGGGGCCGGTCTGCCGCAACCCGTTCCAAAGCATCGTCGTGCGCTGTGTGGAGTTGCTCTACGCCGTTGAAGAGGCGCAGGCTATCCTGGACGATTACCCCGTACCGGCGACCCCCGCGGTGCCTGTCGCGCCGCGGGCCGCCACCGGCTACGGCTGCACCGAAGCGCCGCGCGGCATCCTCTATCACCGCTATCAGATCGATGATCGCGGCGACATCACCGGCGCGCGCATCGTTCCTCCCACGGCCCAGAATCAGCGCACCATCGAAAGCGATCTGCGTCAATTCGTGCCCGAACGCGCCGACCTGCCCGCGGATCAGCTTACTTGGCAATGTGAGCAAGTGGTCCGCAACTATGATCCCTGTATCTCCTGCTCTGCACACTTTCTAAAGCTGGAGATTGACGACTGCGACCACGGGGCCGGTAGCAAGCCGGATGCGGTCGCGCCCATCACACGATGACTGTCGAGGTTTCCGCGCCTGCCGCGACCCGTCACATCCTCGTTACCGGCGTCGGCAACGAGTTCCGGCATGACGACGCGGCAGGCTTCCTCGTCGCGCGCCAAGTCGCCGCGCGCGGCTTGGCGCACCTTGTCGTGACCCTGACACAAGGCGTCGACGTGGCTTGGCTGGATGCCTGGACCGCCTTCGACGCCGTTTTCATCGTAGACGCCGTCGCCGCCGACCAGTCGCCCGGCGCGATCCAGCGGTGGGACGCCGTTGCCGCGCCCCTGCCCGCGGCGCGCCTCCGTGGCTCAACCCACGACTTGGGGCTTGGGGAATTGGTCGAACTGGCGCGCACGCTGGGGCGGCTCCCGCACCGGCTCATTGTCTATGGCATCGAGGGCGCGACCTTTGACCCCGGCTGCGGGCTTTCGCCGCCAGTCACCGCAGCCGTCGCCCGTGTGGCGCAGCGCATTGTACAGGAGGCCGCCTGCCCCTAGACGACCGGCTCCCCTTCTTGGGCCGTCCGCACGGCGTACAGGTCGCTCAGCCGTCGCGTCATGTCGCCGGGCTGGCCGTCGCCGATCCGGCGGCCGTCCACCTCGATCACCGGGGCCAACTCGCCCATCGTCCCCGTGCAAAAGACCTCGTCCGCCCGATACACCTCGGTCAGCGTCAAGTCCGCCACCGCATGGGGGATGCCCGCCTGGCTGCACATCTCCAGCACGGTCGCGCGCGTAATGCCCTCCGGGCATGATCCGGTGTGCGGCGTCATCACGTGGCCGTCCTGCACGACAAACACATGCGTTGCGTTGGTCTCGGCCACATAGCCGCGCAGGTCCAGCATGAGCGCATCGTCCACCCCGGCCTGGTTCGCCTGGATTTTGGCTAGGATCGAATTGAGCATGTTGCACGAGTGAATCTTCTGGTCCAGGCATTCGGGCGGGATCCGCCGCACCGTGGACGTGACCAGCCGCAGCCCGCCCTTGTCATAGACCGGCGGCTTGTGCTCCGCCAGCACGATCAGGGTCGGCCCGGCGGTGTTCAGCCGCGGGTCCATGCCGCTGGTGTACTTCACCCCGCGCGTCAGCGTCAACCGGATATGCACGTTGTCCCGCATCCGGTTCGCCGCCAGCGTGCGGCGGATCTCGGCGACAATCGCGTCATGCTCCGGTATCGCCGCGTAGGCGAGCGCGTGCGCCGAATCGCGTAGCCGGTCCAGGTGTTCCCGCAGCTTGAAGATGCGCCCGTTATAGAGCCGCAGCCCTTCCCATACCGCATCGCCGTTTTGCACCGACGAGTCAAACGGGCTTACCCCCGCCGCGTCGCGGTGCACCAACGTCCCGCCGATATTGACCAACAGGTCACGATTCTGCTCATAGAATGGCTGGTGCACAATCGAAATCCTCGCTGCGTGTGGCGCGCGTGTCGCTCGTTCTAGCGAAAACGGTCAATCACCGTGACCCCGGCTTGGGCAAAGCTCCCCATGTCCACCAACGCCTGCGCCGACTCGGCCAGCGTGACCCGCCGCGTCACCAGCGCCGCCGGGTTCAGCTTGCCCGCCTGGATCATCGCCAGCATGGGGCCATAGGCGTGGGCCTGCATACCGTGGCTGCCCAATAGCTCCAGTTCCCACGCGATGACACGGGCCATAGG
>CAYJQA010000413.1:2867-5531 GCA_964372065.1 uncultured Litorilinea sp. | reverse complement strand
TGGTGCTATTGGGGCGTCTTTGTGGCGACGATTGCGCCCGCCGCCTATTTTGGCGCGGTGCGTGTGCTCATGCTGGGCGGGCTGGCGGGGCTGCTGCCGGCGCTGTGGCGGCGCAGCGGCTGGGCGGCCTGGGGCCTGGTGAGCCTCGCGGTGTGGGCCGCGGCGGCCGCGGTCGCGGTGGTACAGTGGGCGCGCACGGTGGACTATGGCGCGCAGGGGCGGCTGGCGCATATCGCCGGACCCGCGTTTGCGCTGCTGCTGGCGGCGGGCTGGCAGGCCTGGTTCCCGCGGCGGGCGCAGCCCTGGCTGCACGGCGCGATCGTCGCGACGATGGTCGGGCTGGCGCTGTGGCAGTCCACCACTCTGGCGAACGCGTTTGGCACGCCGTCTGCGTTGGCGCAGGTCACGCCCGACCGGGCCGCGGCCGCGACGTTCGGCGGCGGTCCCTGGCTGGTGGGCGTGGACTGGCCCGCGGGCGCGGCGCTGGAACCGGGCGCGACCCTGCCCCTGACGCTCTACTGGACGACGGATGCGGTCATCGACCAAGACTACACGCTATTCCTGCATCTGGCGACGGCGGACGACCGGCTGTTGGCGCAGGAGGACGGTGTGGCCGACGGCGGTCGCCACCCGACGCGCCAGTGGCGGCCCGGTGAGGTCTTCGCCGACGCCCATCGCCTCACCCTGGCGGCGGACGCGCCGACCGGGTTGGCGGCGTTGAGCGTGGGCTGGTATCCCATCGACGACCGGCAGGCGCGGCTGAGCGTGACCGACGCGGCGGGCGCGGTGCTGGGCGACCGGTTGGTGCTCGGTCGCGTGGCCGTGCTGGACGCGGCGACGGAGCCGCGGCCCGCGGCGGAATCAGAGGCCGTCGCGCCCGTGGCGGTCTGGGCCAACGGGATCGCGCTGGCGCAGGCCACGGTGACGCCGGGCGACGACGGCCCCACGGGCGCGACGCTGGTCTGGCGGAGCGCCGCGACGCTGCACCAGGACTACACGCTCTTTGTCCAAGTGCTGGACGCCAGTAATCGCGTGCTGGCGCAGGTGGACCAGGAGCCGCTCGCCGCGGATCCCGGCGGGGCGCGGCCGACTTCCACCTGGCGCGCGGGCGATGTCGTGACCGATGCGGTCGCCTGGCCCGCGGTCGCGACCGGCGACTGGGCGCGGGTGATCGCGGGGTGGTATGGCCGCGACGGGGCGCGTCTGCTGCTCACGGATGGGCAGGATTTCGTAACGCTGGCCGCACGGAGGACGCCATGAGGACGCCCCTATGGTCACCGGCGGCGCGGCTGCTGCCGTTGGCGCTGATCCTGGCGGCGTTTGGGCTGCGCGCCTATCACCTGGACTATCAGAGCCTCTGGAGCGACGAGGGCATTAGCCTGGTGCGGAGCAGTCTGCCGCTGGGCGCGCTACTGGCGCAGATGCCGGTGGAGCATACGCCGGGCTATTTTGTGCTGCTCAAGGGCTGGCTGGCGCTCACGGGGACGCAGGACTTTGCGCTGCGTTATCTGTCGCTCCTGGCGAGCGGGGCCGGGGTCCCGCTGCTGGCGCGGCGGGGAATGGACCTGGGCAGCGCCCGCGCCGGGTGGCTGGCCGCGGCGCTGCTGGCGGCAAACCCGTTTCAGGTGTGGTATGCACAACAAGCGCGCATGTATAGCTGGCTGCTGGCGACGGGGCTGCTGGCGACGGTCGCCGGGGCGCGGCTCATCACGCAGCCGTGGCCGCGCCGCGGGTGGGGTCTATGGGCGCTCTATGTGGCGACGACAACCGCGACGATCTACCTGCACTATTTCGGCTTCCTGGTCCCGCTGGCGCATACGGCCTTTGCGCTGGTCTGGCTGGTCACCGGGCAGGACCGCCGTGGGCTGTGGCGGTGGGTAGCCGCAGGCGTGACCGTGGCGCTGCTCTTTGCGCCGTGGGCGCTGCGGGCCATCGCGCTGTTGGCCTTCGAGGGGTGGCGCGCGCCGCTGGACGCGACGCAAGTCCCGTGGCTGTTGCTGCGGGCCTACAGCGTGGGGGAGATTTCGCCCACGTGGGCAGGCGCGTTCTGGGCGCGCCTGCCGTGGGTCTATGCGGCGCTGGCGCTGGTGGGGCTGGCGGCGTGGACACGGCGACGGCTGTGGTCGGGCGTGCTGCTGGGCGTGGTCGCGGCGGTGAGCGTGGCGGTGGTCTGGCTGCTGGTCGTGCGCCAACCCGATTTTCACGTGCGCTATCCCATTTTCATCAGCGCGCCGCTGCTGCTGCTGGTCGCCGGGGGCATCGGCGGGCTGGACCCCTACTGGTGGGGCGCACGGCGCGGGGCAGCCTGGCTCCCGGTGGTCGTGGCTGCGGCGCTGGTCGCGGCGGGCTGGCCCAGCTTGGACCGAGCCTATCACGACGCGGGGGTGCAGAAGCCCGACTATCGCTCCGCGGCCGCGGCCATCAACGCCGGGGTGCGCTCGTCCGATGTGGTGCTGGTGGATGGGCCGAACCCGGAACTGGTGTTCCTGCACTATTACGCCGGGTCCGCGCCGGTGCATGACCTGCGCCCGCTGGCGGATGCGGCGTGGGCGGACGTCGACCACACGCTGGCCGCGGCCACGGCGGATGCCACGCGGGCCTGGGAGCTACTCTATTTAACCGCCCCGGGGCCGGTGAGGGAATGGATGGCGCCACCCGCATGCC
>CAYJQA010000413.1:0-2857 GCA_964372065.1 uncultured Litorilinea sp. | reverse complement strand
GGGGCCCGGTCCGGTCCAGGTCTGGCTGGCGACACACGGCTGGCCCGCCGCGCCCAGCGACCATAACAATATCCGCGTCAGCCTGGTCGGGCTGGCGGCTGGCCCGCTGACGCCGCGCGCCCTGGGCGTGGCGTTTGGTGAGGCGCTGGAGCTGGTCGCGGCCCAGGTGCAGGCTACCGCGACCCGCGGCGATCTGGTGCGCGTGACCACGCAGTGGCAAACGCTCGCTCCGCCGCCGGAGTACAAGTTCAGCCTGCGGCTGGCCGCGGGCGATGGGAGCGTGCTCCTGGCCGACGATTATGCGCCGCAAAACTGGCTGGCTCCCACGCACCAATGGGCGGTGGGCGCAGCCGCGGAGGACCGGCGCGGTCTGCGGCTGCCCGCGGATTTGCCGCCCGGCGTCTACACCGTTACGCTACGACTCTATGACCCGGCGACCGGCGTCGCCGTGGAGACCGCCATGGGACAGGATGTGCAATTGGGCGAAGTCGAGGTGGGCGAGTGACGGGTAAGGGAACCGCCGCGGCCTGGTCGCGGGCGCTGCTGCTGGCGCTGATCCTGGTCGCGTTTCTGCGCGTGACCGCGGGCTTGGACGCCAAGAACCTGTGGTGGGACGAGAGCCTTAGCTTGCAGCGCGCCGAGTCCGGCCTGGTAGACCTGGTGACCGGGCGGCTGGAGATGCGCGATGGGCTTTCGACCTTTGACACCTATGACCAGCACCCGTTCTTCTTCTTCCTGCTGTTGGGTGGGCTGGTGCGGCTGGCGGGCAACAGCGAATTTGTGCTGCGGTTTGTGTCGGCCATGGCGGCGACGGCGCTGGTCCCGGTGGTGGGGGCCTGGGCGCGGCGGCTGACGCGGCGCGGCGCGATGTCGCCGGGGACGGCGCTGTGGGCGGCGGGCGTGGCCGCGGTGCATCCTTTCTTCCTGTGGTATGGGCAGGAGGCGCGGCCCTATGCGCTGTGGGCGCTGCTGGCGCTGGTGAGTACCTATGCGCTGGCCCGCGCCCTGGAAGACGGCCGGCCATGGTGGACCGGGTACGGCGTCACCGTGGCCATGTTTCTGACATCGCACTACTATGCGGTCTTTCTGCTGCCGGTCCACGGGCTGATGCTGCTGGCTAAGCTGTGGCGGACGCGGCGCACGAAGGCGCTGGCCGCACTGGGGGCGGCGCTGGCCGTGGGCGCGGGCGTGGCGGTTTTTGCCTACTGGACCATCGTGCTGCGCGGCGGCGGGGGCGGCAACTTCCCCGAAGTGGCGTGGTCGATCCTCTTCCCGGACCTGCTCAACGCGTTTAGTCTGGGGCTGAGCGTGGACATCAGCCGCGTGTGGCCGCTGGACCTGGTCTTTGCCGCGGTCGCGCTGATCGGCGCGGCGGCGTGTCTGCGCAACCGGTCCGCCTGGGCCGCGGACGGCTGGCTGCCTGTGGCGCTGGTACTAGGGCCGGTAGCTGCGCTGCTGGTGGCGCTGCTGGTCTATCCGGCGTACATGAACGCGCGCCACATGAGCCTGATCGGCGGCGGCCTTATCCTGCTGCTGGGCGCCGGGCTGGCATGGCTGGGGCAGCGGCGGCGCTGGCTGCCGGTGCTACCCGCGCTCCTCATGGCGGGCGGGATGGGCGTCAGCACGATCAATTACTTCACGTTGGAAGAATACGCCAAAGACGACTATGACAGCCTGGCCGCCTTTGTGAGTAAGCGGCTGACGGTGGGCGATGTGGTGCTGGTCAAGCCGCCGTTTGCGTGGCGCATCTTCGACTACTACCTGCCGCTGGCTGCCATCGACGCGGCGCGGGCGGACGGCGCGCCGGTCGCCCATTACGCTGCGCCGCTGATGTATCACACCTGGGGCGAGACCGAGGCGCAGCTTGACGCCTGGGCGCATGAGTACCGCCGCGTGTGGCTGGTGCTTTCCAACACGCACCCGTATCAAGACCCGAAGCGCCACACCGAAGCGTGGATGGACGATAACCTGTTTCGCGTGCAGGAGACGATCTTTTTTAGCCATTCGTCGCTGGCGGCCATGCTGTATCTGAGCGAGGTTCCGGTGACGACCGGGCTGCCGCCGGAGTTGGCGCAGGGGGTAGACGGGCGCTTTGGCGACCTGATCCGGCTCGTAGGGGTGGAGGTGGGCGCGATCCACGCGGCGGGCTTGGGCGTCCCGGTGACGCTCTACTGGCAGACGTTGGCGACCACGCCCGACCGCTACAAGTACATTTTGCGGCTGGAGGAAATAGGCGACGACGGCGCGGTGCGCGAGATCGCCATGACCGAGCGCGAGCCGTATGAGGGCGCGATCCCCACCATCTTTTGGGAGCCGGGCAAGACGATCATCGAGTACAGCGAGCTGCCGCCGCTGTCCGCGGGTTCACAGTGGCCCCAGCCCGTGACCGCGGCAGACGCCGCCCGTTATCGTCTGACGCTCCAGGTCTATCGCGCCGACACGCTGGAAAAGCTGCCCGTGACGCTGGCCGACGGGCTGGCGCAGGCGGATGACGTGACGCTGGTCGTGGCGGATTGGCCCGCGGCCCCGGCTGGGCGATAATGGGACCATGTCGCTTGGCGCATCCCTGTTGACGGGCACGATAGCTGCCGCCGCCGGACCCCTGAGCCGTCCACGGCTAGGGCTGTGGGTGGATCGTTTTGGCCTGGCCGCGATCCTGGCGCTGTTTGTGGCGCTGGGCGTGTGGTACAGCCTGGCAACGCCGCCCTTTGAGACCCCGGACGAACTCTATCACTACGCCTTTGCCCGGCACTTGGCGCAGGGCAATCCGCTGCCGGTGCAGGCGGCCGCGTCCACCGGGCCGTGGGAGCAGGAAGGCAGCCAGGCCCCGCTGTACTATTGGGCCGAGGGGCGGCTG
>CAYJQA010000412.1:0-5540 GCA_964372065.1 uncultured Litorilinea sp. | reverse complement strand
GCTCTACAGAGCGGCGGTGGTAGTGCTGACGACGCTGGTGGTGATCGGGGTGGTGATCGTGGTGGGCCGGGCCGCGGTCTACAAGATCCACGAATATGAGCGCGGTCTGCATCTGCGTGGTGGGCGCTTTATTGGCGTGCAGACGCCGGGCTGGCACACGCAGATCCCGCTGGTGGACACGGTGATCATCGTGCGCGTCAGCGAACGGCTGGGCTATGTGGAGCAGATCCCGGCCATGACGTCGGACAACGTCACCATGCAGGTGTCGCTCCAATACACCTATCGGGTGACCGACCCGGAGCAGTACGCGCTGCAAGTAGACGACCCCGAGCGCATCGTCTTTGAGTTTGTGCAGGGGCGGCTGCGCGATGTGGTCAATACCAAGGCCATGACCGAGGTGATGAACAACCGCACCGTGATGAACACCGAGGTGATGGCCATCTTACGCGAAAAAGAGACGCAATACGGCGTGGAGTTCGTGACGGTGCAGATGCAAAACGCATCGCCGCCGGAAGAAGTGCTGATCGCCATCAAGGACCGCATGGTCGCCGTCCAGCGGCAAGACCAGGCGATGGCAGAGGCGGCCCAGTCCAAGACGCTGGCAGACGCGAATCTGTACGCCGCGCAGAAGCAGGCCGACGCCGAGGCGTATCAGATTACGACGACGGCCCAGGCGGACGCCGAGCGTGAGCGGCTGGAGGGGGAGGCGCGGCAGATCGCCATTCGCAATCTGATGACCGAGCTGAGCGACCAGGGGCCGTTGGGCGAGAAGATGATCGAGTATCTCATCGCCCAAGAGCTGAAGGATAACAGCAAGTGGATCATCCCCGGCGACAGCACGCCGATGATTGACCTGCGCTCCGCCGCCGAGTAGGCGGTCTAGGCGAAAGGAGGCAAGCCATGTGGGCGCGACTATTCATCTGGGTCGCCGCGCTGCTGACGCTGGGGAGCGTGACCGTGCTGGCCGCCGAAGGCGCGCTGCTGCCGGTGCAGCAAGCGGAGATGGCGCAGTATCGCATCTTTGCCTATCGCGACTGGCAGAGCGTGGGCGTGCGGCTCCAGCCGGGGGACGGTGTGCGGCTGCGCGCCGAGGGCAATTGGAGCTACACGCCGGGTGAGTTTCACGGGCCGGAGGGACATGCACGCTATCCCGCGCCCGGCTTCTATCCCGTGCCCTATGGGCGCGGCGGCGCGCTGTTGGGGAAGATTGGGGAGGATGGTTCTCCCTTTGTCGTCGGTAAACTCGGCCGGGCGGATGCGAGTACAGCGGGGATGCTCTATCTGCGCATCAACGACGATATTCTGTCCGACAATCAAGGGTGGGCCAATGTGACGTTCCAGGTGTTTCCGGCGCAACGCGATTGACGCCGGGGTGACGTTGGACTGTGACCGTGAGTGCGGCGACCGCTCACCGGGTAACCCGGTGGGCGGTTTGCGTTTGGACCTATGGTCGAGTAAAGTAGGAAGCATCCAAGTTGGTTGTGCGACGCCCAAATACTGGACGGGACAGCGGGCCGTTGACGTCAGAGGGGAATCACATGGAACAAGAAGTGAAGGCAGCGGCGCGCCGGTTGATCGCACAGATGTCGCACGCGGTGACGCACGATGTCGGCCAGCCGCAGAGCTTAGCCCACTATCAGAGCCTCTTGGCGCAACTGGCGCTGGCGCAGTTGGCGCTCACCTATCCACAGGCGTCATTGGGACAGTGCGCCAGCGACGGCGCGCCGCTGCGCTTTGTGGCCAAGGCCGACGGTCTGTATGTCTGCTGCACTGCCGAACATGAGCAGCATGGGTGGAAGATTGCCGGCATCGGAGAATGACCGTCGATTTGCAAGTATTTTGCCAGCTTCGGCGGACGCCGGACATGGTATGCTTGCAGTCAAGCAGATGGCTCGTTGCCGATGTGACGACACCCAAGAGTGTTGCCTGGTGATGACGGGCTGTTTTGTCCCGACCACGGGACACGTTGACTAACGCGTTGGGCGATGGCCCAGGCGAAGGGGGGACCGGAAGTTGTGGTCCCCCTTTTGATTTGGAGCAAATGAAAACATCCAGGCGACCGGTGGGCTGCCTGGATGTTTTTGGTTTGGTCTAAAGGAGATGTGCGCGGGCTAGGCTTTGGCCGGTTGGGGGATGGCGGGCGTGGTCGAGCCTTCCCGGTCCAGCGGGATATCCGAGCGCCAGCGCGAGTCGGCAATAAACTTGTGCGGGTCGATGCGGTCCTTGTAGCGCGCCGCCACGTCGATGACTTCGCCCAGCAGCCCTTCGCTGAGGGTAATGGGGTTGAGTCCCAGCGCCAAGAACTGGTCGTTGCGGACGATCAGCTCGTTCTCCAGCGATTCGGTGCGCGGGTTGACGTAGTAGCGGATCTCCGCGCCCGTAAGATGGCCCACCAGGGCGGCCAGTTCACGCACGCGATGCGTCTCGGTCGTTTGATTGAAGATCTTGACGCGCTCGCCGCGGTTGGACGGATTGGCGATCGCCAGGGAGACGCAGTTGACCGTGTCGCGGATGTGGATGAAGGCGCGCGTCTGGCCGCCCGTGCCATACACGGTCAGCGGATGGCCGACGGCGGCTTCCACCAGGAAGCGGTTGAGCACGGTCCCATAGTCGCCTTCCCAGTCAAAGCGGTTGATCAGGGCGGGGTGCAGCAAGGTCTCCGCGGTGTTGGTGCCCCAGACCACGCCTTGATGCAGGTCGGTGATGCGGACGCCATCGTTGCGGTTGTAGTAGTAGAAGAGCAGCGCATCGAGCGTCTTGGTCATGTGGTAGATGCTGCCGGGGTGCGGCGGATAGGGGATCTCGATCTCCCGTTCGTCGCCCTTGATATCTACCTTGACGTTGAGGTAGCCCTCGGGGATGGTCATGCCGGCGGTGCCGTAGCCATAGACGCCCATGGTCCCCAAGTGGACTAGGTGCGCGTCGACGCCCGCCTCGACGATGGCGCAAAGCAGGTTGTGCGTGCCGTTGATGTTGTTGTCGACGGTGTAGCGCTTGTGCTTGGGCGACTTCATGGAATAGGGAGCCGCGCGCTGTTCGGCAAAATGGACGATGGTCTGTGGGCGGACTTCTGCGATCAGGTCGCGCAGATCGTGATAATCGCGCGCGATGTCCAGGTTGCGATACGCAATTGTCTTGCCCGATACGGCCTGCCAAGCAGCCAGCCGATTTTCGGTTGTCTCAATTGGGGTGAGTGAGCGGCAACCAAGTTCGACGTCGATTTTGCGGCGCGAGAGGTTGTCGACGATCGTGACGTTGAAACCATCGTTGGACAGACGCAGACTCGTGGGCCAGCCACAGAACCCGTCGCCGCCTAGTACGATGATGTTGCCCTTCTCCTGCATGCTGGGGTCTCCTTGATGCTCAGAACGAGTATGGCCGCGCCACGACGGACGCCGCGCATAGACACTGCCTAAGAGGATACTTGATCCGGGTGCGGAAACCAAATGTCGCAGCTAGTCTGGGGCGGCGAGTTCGCCTAGTTGTTTGTGGCGGATTCACGCGCCGCCTAACTAGGGCGCGCGTGGGCGGTATGCTACAATCGCGGCAGCGCGTTGGCAATAGCTGAGGGTTCAACGGAGACTAGACGCGCTCGGTTCCCGTCCGGGGTCGGATGGCGACAGAGGAAGCAACCATGCACGGTGCAGACGATAAACCACTGCGGATCGCGGTCTTTACGGAGACGTTCCTGCCCAAAATCGACGGCATCGTCAGCATTCTGACGCTGATGCTGCGGCGGCTGCAAGAGCAGGGCCATCAAGTGATTCTCTTTGGCCCCGCTGGCGGGCCGCAGGAATATGCCGGGGCGGAGATCGTGGGGGTGGGTGGGCCGCCGCTGCCTTTCTATCCTGAGCTGAAGATCAGTCTGCCGCGGCCGTTTGTATTTCGCCGTCTGCGCGATTTCCAGCCGGACATCGTGCATGTGGTCAATCCGTTCTTCCTGGGGCCGTTTGGCCTCTTTTTTGCGCGCAGGTTGGGCGTACCGACGCTGGCGTCGTTTCATACCGACGTGGCGCGCTATGCTACGCATTACGGCTGGGGCTTTGGCGCGCCGCTGCTGTGGGCCTATATGCGTAACATCCACAACGTGGCCGACGTGAATCTGTGCCCGTCCACGGCGGTGCGGAGCGACCTCGTCCGGCAGGGGTTCAAGCGGGTGCGTTGGTGGCGGCGCGGGATCGATACGGAGATGTTAACGCCCGGCCCGCGCGATGCGGCCATGCGCGCACGGCTGACGGACGGCCACCCCGACGACTTACTGCTGATCAACGTGGGGCGACAGTCGCCGGAGAAGGGGCTGAAGGCGCTGCGCGAGACGATCTTCACGCAGCCGGGCGTGCGGCTGGCGATGGTGGGCGGCGGCCCCAGCCATAAGGACCTAAAAGAACATTTCCGCGGCACGCCGACCGTCTTCCCCGGCTATCTGCGTGGGGCGGAGTTGGTGGCGGCCTATCGTTCGGCGGACGCGTTTATCTTCCCGTCCACCACCGAGACCTTTGGGTTGGTGGCGCTGGAAGCCATGGCCTGCCGTGTGCCGGTGATCGCGGCGCGCAGCGGCGGCGTGGTGGATACGGTCCAGCATGAGGTCAACGGGCTGTTCTTTGACCCGGCGCGACCGGCGGAAATGGGCGAGATGGTGCGCCGGCTGCAAGAGAATCCGCAACTGCGCGAGGGGCTGGCCGACAACGCCGTGCGTCATGCCCAGAGCCGGTCGTGGCGCGCGACGATGGACCAGTTGGTGGACTATTACCGCGCGGCCATGCGCGTCGCCTGGCGCGGCCGCCACACGCAGCGGTTGTTGCCGACTGCGTAAGCCGCGCAACCTTGTCATACTGAACAGCGCCGCATCCCCAACCGTCAACGGGGAGGCGGCGCTGCGTTTAGCCGGATAGGTGGTTGGGTGTGGGGTCTACTCCATGCCCAGGTACGACTTCTGCACCAGCGGGTCGTTGCGCAGCGCCTCCGCGGTGTTAGCCAACACGATCTCGCCGGTCTGGAGCACATAGCCGCGCAGCGCCACGCCCAGCGCCATATGGGCGTTTTGCTCGACGAGCAGAATCGTGGTGCCCGCGCGGTTGATCTGCTGCACAATCTCGAAGATGGTGTCCACCAGCAGCGGGGCCAAGCCCATGGAAGGCTCGTCGAGGAGCAGCAGGCTCGGCTTGGACATCAAGGCCCGGCCGATAGCCAGCATTTGCTGCTCGCCGCCGCTCATGGTCCCCGCCACCTGTTTGCGGCGTTCGCTGAGGCGCGGGAAGATCTCAAAGACTTGCTGCATGTCCGCGGCGATGCCTTGTTTGTCGCTGCGGTGATAGGCCCCCATTTCGAGGTTCTCGGTGACGGTCAGCTTGGCAAAGACGCCGCGCCCTTCCGGCACCATGGCGATCCCTTGACTGACGAGTTCATGGGCTTTGTAGGGGGTGAGGTCTTTGCCGTCCAGCGTAATGCTGCCGGTGCGCTGGCGCATCAGGCCGCAGATGGTGCGCAGCGTGGTGCTCTTGCCGGCGCCGTTGCCGCCGATCAAGGTCACGATTTCGCCC
>CAYJQA010000411.1:4251-5570 GCA_964372065.1 uncultured Litorilinea sp. | reverse complement strand
GATCTATTTCGCCCGGCCCGACAGCATGTTGAGCGGGCGCTTGGTCCACCAGGTGCGCCAGAAGCTGGGCCGCCAGTTGGCGAAGGAATCGCCCGTCAGCGCCGACATCGTGATCCCCGTCCCGGATTCGGGCACGCCCCATGCCATCGGCTATGCACAGAAAAGCGGCATCCCCTACAGCGAAGGGCTGATCAAGAGCCGCTACATCGGGCGCACCTTCATCGAACCCACCGACCAACTGCGTAAGGTCGGCGTCGCCATGAAGTTCAATCCCCTGCCGGATAACCTGTACGGTCGCCGCGTGGTCATGGTGGACGACTCCATCGTGCGTGGCAACACCTCCGGCCCGCTGGTGCAACTGCTGCGCGACGCCGGGGCGCGTGAAGTCCACGTGCGGGTCGCGTGCCCGCCGATCCGCTTCCCCTGTTTCATGGGCGTGGATATGGCGTCGCAGGACGAGTTGATCGCGGCCAACAAGAGCCTTGACGAGATCTGCGAGCACATCGGCGCGGACTCGCTGGCCTTCCTCACGATCTCCGGCATGATGAAGGCGCTCAAATCCACCGAAGGCTACTGCAACGCTTGCTTCACCGGCGAGTACCCCTTCAACACGGAGATCCCGTTGATCGAATTGCAGGAAAAAGAGAAGTTCCCCCAAGTCTGGGGCAACTGACGGGGCATATCCGACGGGCCGGCCTGAGCGCCGGCCCGTACTGTTTTGGTTCGGGACAAAGCGCCGCGAAACAGGTGGCAGATGTCGGTTGTAGGGGCGATCCCTGTGTGTTATCCTTAACGTGTTAACGGATTCATCCGGAACTGTATGGCCTTGCGCCACGCGTCCGGCAGTCGGAGGTTTAAGCCTTCGTAAGGAGTCACCATGTCCGACCGTGTAGTTTCCGCGTATAGGCGTCATCCACTGGACGCCATTTTCTCGCCTCGCAATGTCGCCGTCATCGGCGCATCGGAATCAGAAGGCAGCGTCGGTCGCACGCTGCTGTGGAATCTCGTCAGTCATCCTTTCGGGGGTACGGTTTTCCCCGTTAACCCCAAACGCGCCAGCGTGCTCGGCATTCACGCCTACCCCAAAATCGCCGACGTGCCGGCGCAAGTTGATCTTGCCGTCGTCGTCACGCCTGCGCTGACCGTGCCGGGTGTCATCGAAGAATGTGTGGAAGCAGGCGTCAAAGGCGCCATCATTATTTCGGCAGGGTTTAAGGAAATCGGCAAACGCGGCGCTCAGCTAGAAGCCAAGATTTTACGGCGAGCGCGCAGCGCACAAATGCGCATCATCGGCCCCAATTGCTTGGGCGTCATGAGTC
>CAYJQA010000411.1:2254-4241 GCA_964372065.1 uncultured Litorilinea sp. | reverse complement strand
ACCTTTGCCAAAGGCATGGCGCGCTCCGGCAACGTCGGCTTTATTAGCCAAAGCGGCGCGCTCTGTACCTCGGTACTGGACTGGAGCTTCCGCGAAAATGTGGGCTTCAGTTCCTTCATCTCGGTCGGCTCCATGCTCGACGTGGACTGGGGCGACCTGATCTACTACTTGGGCGATGACGAGCGCACCAAGAGCATCGTCATCTACATGGAATCTGTGGGCAACGCCCGGTCATTCCTCTCCGCGGCCCGCGAAGTCTCGCTGACCAAACCGATCATCATCATCAAGGCCGGGCGCACCGCGGCAGCCGCCAAGGCGGCGGCCTCGCATACCGGCTCGCTGGCCGGCAGCGACGACGTCCTCGACGCCGCGTTCCGGCGTAGCGGCGTCCTGCGTGTGGACCATCTCTCGCACCTGTTCTCCATGGCCGAAGTGCTCGCCAAGCAGCCGCGCCCGCGTGGCCCGCGCTTGACCATTGTCACCAACGCCGGTGGGCCGGGTGTGCTCGCCACTGACGCCCTGTCCGAAGGCGGCGGTCAGCTCACCGCGATCTCCGACGAGACGATGGCCAAGCTCAACGAGTTGCTCCCGCGCCATTGGAGCCACAACAATCCCATCGACATCTTGGGCGATGCGGACCCCAAACGCTACGCCGAAACGGTGAAGATCGTCGCCAACGACCCGGAGAGCGACGGCATTTTGGTCATCCTCACGCCCCAGGACATGACCTCGCCCACGCAGACCGCGGAACTCATGCGGCAGGGGTTGGCTGACCTCAAGAAGCCCGTGCTTGCCGCTTGGATGGGCGGGCCGGAAGTGATGGCAGGCGTGGACATCCTGAACCGCGGCAACATCCCCACGTTCGACTTTCCGGACATGGCGACGCGCGTCTTTAACTACATGTGGCAATACAGCTACAACCTGCGCGCCATCTACGAAACGCCGGACTTGCCGACCGCCAGCGCCGCCGAGGCGACCGATCAGAAGCATGCCACGGCCCTGCTGGATGCCGTGCGTCGCAAGGGTCGCACCATCCTGACGGAGTTGGAGTCCAAACAGGTCTTTGCGGCCTATGGGATTCCCACCGTGCCCACCGTGTTGGCCGAAGACGCCGACGCCGCCGTGGTCGTGGCCGAGAAGCTGGGCTACCCCGTCGTGCTCAAGCTCAACTCGGAGACCATCACACACAAGTCCGATGTCAACGGTGTGCAACTGAACCTGCGTACCGCCGACGCCGTGCACCAAGCGTACGAACTGATCAGGACCACCGTCAGCGAACGCGTTGGCCCGGAACACTTCCAGGGCGTCACCGTGCAGCCCATGATCAAGCTCGAAGGCTATGAACTGATCATCGGGAGCAGCCAGGACAGCCAGTTCGGCCCGGTCCTCCTCTTCGGCAGTGGCGGTGTGTTGGTCGAGGTCTTCAAGGACCGCGCCTTGGCGCTCCCCCCGCTGACCACCACGCTGGCCCGCCGCATGATGTCACGCACCAAGATCTTTGAGGCGCTCCAGGGTGTGCGTGGACGCAAGCCGGTCGACATGGATTCGCTGGAACGGTTGATGGTGCGCTTCAGCCAGCTCGTCGTGGAGCAGCCCCGCATCAAGGAGATCGACATCAATCCGTTGCTGGCCGGGCCGGAGAGCATCGTGGCGCTGGACGCCCGCATTGTCCTCCACGAGCCGGACGTGCCGGACCACAAGCTGCCGCGACCGGCCATCCGGCCCTATCCGGTGCAATACGTCCGGCCGTTCACGCTGAACAACGGGACTGAGGTGGAGATCCGTCCGGTGCGCCCGGAGGACGAACCGCTCATGACCGAGTTTACGCTCGGTCTCTCCCAGCACAACCTGTATCTGCGCTACTTCCATGCCGTCTCGCCGGCCAGCCTTGCCTCGCATGAGCAGCTCACGCGCTTGTGCTTCGTCGACTATGACCGTGAAATGGCGCTGGTCGCCATCCGCACCGACGGCAAGGGCAGTCAACCCC
>CAYJQA010000411.1:1847-2244 GCA_964372065.1 uncultured Litorilinea sp. | reverse complement strand
GTCAACCCCAGATGGTCGCCCACGGCCAGTTGACCAAGCTCCACGGCAGCACCGACGGCGAGTTTGCCATCCAGGTCCGCGACGAATACCAGGGGACCGGTCTGGGTACTGAATTGCTCCATCGCTTACTCGAGATTGCCAAGGATGAGGGCATCGAACGTGTCCTGGCCGAGATCATGCCGGAAAACACGGGAATGCGCCGCATCTGCACCAAGTTGGGCTTCAGCTTCAGCAAGATTCCCGACAGCCTTAACGTCCTCGCCGAAATCGCACTTGAGCCGCGGCGTGTGGTGGAAGAGGAGCCGGAGCCTGAGGCCGAAGGCGACGACTAGTACCACAACGTCCGTGCATTTCCCTCGCTAAAACGACGGGGGGGGGGGGGGGCAAAAAGGCGCCC
>CAYJQA010000411.1:0-1837 GCA_964372065.1 uncultured Litorilinea sp. | reverse complement strand
CACGGGGGGGGGCGGCAATCAATGCCGCCCGCCCCTTTTCATTTGCTCTCAGTTGACCCGCGCCGCACTTGCTCCGGCGATTACAGTTACCCCGGTGTGCCCCAACTGACGACCTGCTCATTCATATAGGAATACTCGATGGGCACGTCGATGGGCAGCGGGCGCTGATTACCGCCGTCGGCGTCCATCACCCAAAGCCGCCAGTCACCGGCATCGTTATTTGCGTCCCGGTTGCTCAGATAGATGATCCACCGCCCATCCGGCGACCAGACTGGCGCGACGTTATCCGGCAGTTTGTCCACCAGATTCGTCACCGGGCGCGTCAACGCGGCCAGACCGCTCCCATCCGTATTGACCACGAAGATCTCCCAATGGCTGCCTTCCCGACTCTGGAAAACGATGCGGTCGCCGCCGGGCTGCCAGTCCGGGTCTTGATAATACGGCGCCTGCACAACTGAGCGCGTCGTAGCGCCCGGCTTGTCGTCGGTGATCTCAATCCCGTTGATGGCCTGATAGACAATGCCCGCCTCCGTCCAGTCCGGCGACTGCACGGAGGTGAGGGCAGGCAAGTCACGGAACTGATTCCCGTCTGTGTCTACCAGGCTCAGGCCCCATTCGGGGCGGACGTCTAGCGGAAAGTCCCCCAAGAACGGGTTATTCGGGAGGCAAATGCCAAAGCCCACATCACGGCACGAATAGTCGCCGGCCACCCGCACAAAACCGATATAGCGCCCGTCCGGGCTCCAGGTCGGCGAGCGCAGCGGCTCACCGGCGCGATAGATGCGTCGCTCGTTCCGCCCGTCGATGCCGATGAGATAGAGGCCGTCTTCCCCCGACATGCGCGTAAACGCCACGGTGCTGCTGTCCGGACTAATGGCAGGATCAAAGCCGCTGGTGAGTTCCACCAGCGACCCTGTCTGCAAGTCATACACGTAAATCGTCCCGCCGTTCGCAGCCTGGAACACCAGCCGCCCGCTCAATCCTGCGGGCGACGCGGCGCTGGTTCCCGCCTGCGGCGCGGGCGTCGGCGTTAGCGTCGCCGCCCTGGGCGAGACCGGAATCCCCAGAATGGGGTGGCTCAACTCCACATACTTGGCGGCGACCCACCCGAAGCCGTCGTCGACGTTGGGCGTGACGACCTCAATCCAGGTGGCCGTACGGTCACGGCCCACCACCGTCAGCACGTCGCCGGGCGCGGCCTTGTCCACAATTCCAAACCCTGTGCCCGGCCCGCCGCGGATATTGAGCCGTGAATCGGTCACGAGGACCGTCGCGGTGATCGTTGCATCGCCGTTCGCAGCCGCCGGCACGGACGCCTGCACCGTCGCTTGGGGCGCGAGTATCGGCGCGCTCGCCGACGGCGCAACGGTCGCCGGTTCAGCCGCAGGCGCAGTCGTCGGCGCAACCGCGGCGGGCGCGGCGGAGTTTGTCCCGGCCGCGACACTTGCGCTGCCGTCCAGCACAGGTAGCGACTCCAGATTGAAGGCGACGACGCTCGTCGTTAGCACCCAACCGGCCTTGTCTCCCACCGCGGTCACGACCAGCCATGTGCTGTCCGCCGACCGCCCCCACACGGTTAAGGCCGTCCCCGTGGGCAGCTCGCTCACCAACGTGCCGTCGGGCCGGTCAAATAGCTGCGCGCCGCCGCCCCGCACGACCGCGACCACCGACCCCGCGCCGCCCACCCGCGCCGCGACCGTGCGGCCCCCCAGCGTGTCAGTGGGAATCGGCGTGGGCGGGGGGGTCGGGGTGGGGCGGGGGGGCGACGGGGAGCATGAAGCAAAACGAGGCGGCCAGGGCCGCGGGGACGACCAGGCGCAGGGGGTCGACCCCCAGG
>CAYJQA010000410.1:0-5576 GCA_964372065.1 uncultured Litorilinea sp. | reverse complement strand
ACCTTTTTGAAGTAATGTTCGTCTTCGTGCGCTGCATTGGTGTTCATCAGCATGACAAACGCTACACCGAAGCTCCATAACACGGTTTCTTTTAGACTGGATTCATTCCAATAACCGAGTGTGCGGAAGCCGAGAATCATCAGCACAATATACGAGATCATCAGAACAAGCGAAATAACGATCGGCTTCACAAAGAAAGCCTTCACAACCGGTGTGAGCGACTTCTTGTCGACGGCTGTAAGTACCCATACTACGAACAAGAAAGTCCATATTCCTATTGCTATTTCTCGATTATTGAAGAGGTTGCTTAGAGAACTCACTGCCGTATCCTGGTCCAAGAGTGATTGATCTGCCGAATTATATCAAACGATAGATTGGACCGATGACGGCAACCTGACACCTGCCAGCCATACGTTGAGTAGGATTGTGGTGAATACTGAGGTGGGCGAGATGGCTGTGCGTGTCCGCGCTATTTGGCAATGTGCTCAATCATGCGCTGGGCCTGGTTCGGTTGATTGTGCTGGGCTACGGCACAGTTTCGGGGACCGGCTGACCGGCCAGGTGACGGGCCTCGGCGCGGCCCAGGTAGAGCGCGAGCAGGATCAGCGGCGGCACCAAAATGTAGTTGACGCCCAGGGCGGCTTGCAGCCCCCATGCCCCGGCGATGACGCCCGTCCACACCGGCGGGACCATCCCGCCCAGCGTCATGGCGACGTTGAGCGTGCCCGCCACGGTCCCGGTTTGGTCGGGATAGAGGCGGGAGCCGTAGGCCAGCGCGGTGGGAAAGAGGCCGGAAAGGCTCAGCCCGGTCAGAAAGACGCCCGCCACCACCACCCAAGCGTTGCCCAGGACGACCAGCGGATAGGTAAGCGTGATGCCCGCCGCCAGCGCCAACAGCGTGACGGCATAGCCGATGCGCTCGGCAAAGGCGGCGCAGACAAAGCGCCCGATGGTCAGCGCCACATAAAAGACCGAGATGGTGGCGACCGAGAAGAAGGTGGAGAAGCCTGCGGCCTCTTGCATAAAGACCGCGATCCAGCCCAGCAGACTATAGGCGACGCCGTTGTAGATAAACGCGATCAGAAAGAGCGAGAGAAACGACCCGTCGCGCAGCATCCCCAGGTCCAGCCCCGGCGATTTACGCGGCTGGGTGTCCGCCGCTTCCTGGACGGGGAGCAGCCACGCGACCACGCCGTAGACCAGCCAGATCAGCCCGGTTCCGCCCAGCGCCCACCGCCACGCCAGACCCCGGTCAATCAGATAGCCGATGATGAGCGGCGACACCGCCGCGCCCGCGCCATAGACGGCGTGCAGCGTGTTGAGCGCGCTCCCGCGTGACTCCCGGTTGGCGTCGGCGATCATGGCGTTGATGCCCGTGCCGAGCGACCCTTGGGCCGCGGTGACCAGCACAAAGCCGATCACAAAGAGCGTCCAGGGTTTGGCCCCGGCGGTGAGCAGCAGCGTCGCCGCCAGGAGCAGCGCGGATAGCCACACCAGCCGCAGCCGCCCGATCACGTCCGAGCCGACGCCCGCCAGCAGCCCGCCCAACATCCCGCCGATGGAGCGGGCCGGGAAGATCAGCCCGATGGCGGCCAGGGTCAACCCCGTCGCCGTAAACTCCGCGGTGATGAAGGGCATCACCGACGGTACGAGCACGGCCGCCGTCCCGATGAAGGCATAGCCGACGAGGCCAAGATAGGTGAGGCGACGATTCACGGGAGGCCGTTCTAGTGGGTGGGCGAGTGGGCGGTTGCGTTGGTGCAAGGATAGCCCGGTCAGGGCGCGCCGCACAACTCCGCGGCGAGGCACGGCGGCCCGATGGCGCGCCGTGCCTTGGCGACAGGTGTGGTCAAAGGGGGCAGAGGGCGGCGCGGGACGCTAGGCCGGTCCGGCGGCGACCGCGCCGTTGTGGCGCAACTCTTCGCGCAGTTGCCAGTTGGCCAGGAACAACAGACCAATCGCCACGAGCGGCCCCACCAACATCAGGTAAAGGGTCCAGTCGCTGCCCCAACCGCCGCCAAACTGGATCACAAAGAGCGCCGCCAGGGCAAGGTAGCCGATACCGCCCGCCCAGGACCAACGCCACGCCAGCAGCAACACGACTACCAGCATGATCGTCGGGAGCAGGTGCATGAACAGCCCGGTCAAGGTCTCCCAGAAGCTGTAGCCCTGGCCGAACACATCGAGCGCAAACAGCGAGATAAAGGCGGCAAAGAGTAGTCCGCCCATGCGCGGCAGCCAGCGCAGCGCCGTGCCCGCGCGCCGCGTCAAGTGGTGCGTGAGCAACTCCTGACCGACGACCTCGGCGAGCAGACCCAGGGCCAGGAACAGAAACACGAGGGGAATGGCCATCAGGATCACCGTAAGCGCCGTATCCCATACCGGCGTGTCCGTCCGCACCTCCGGCCGCGCCGTCAACGTGAGAGCCACCAGAAAGAGCGCGGCGAAGAGGCCGCGGGATAGCCAGGCCAGAGACTTCAGCGTCATCGGTTTCATTGCGTCCTCCTTTTCTGCCATCCAGTATAGCACCACGTCCACCCGGCTTGCACGACAAACTCCACCGGGGCGCGGTTGGCTCTACCGAGAGTTAGGCCCGGCTAGATGCGCGTCACCGCATCGCCCACGCGGATCACGCCCGCTTGCACGACCTTGGCGTTGATGCCGCGCAGATGAAGCTCCTTGCCTGCCGGCGAGTTGACGAACTTCATGGCATCCAGGCCGAAGCGCTCCGTGAACTTCTTGCAGCCGTTGTGCGGCACGGGGGTGACTTCGACCACAGCCGACCCGATCGCCAGTCGCGTGCCGGGCGGCAGATTGTCGCCGCTCAGGTCCAGATCGACAAAGAGTTGGTCGCCGGCCAATTGCCACCGTTCTTTGGCCTGCGCGACCAATGTGGCGGCGCGCGCGTTCATGATGTTGAGCTGCATGTCGGGGTGGGCGGTCCCGTCGGTGGTCGCGGAACTGCCGCGGGCGCGCCAGTTGTCGCCGACCAGACCTTCGGCTGGGTCCAGTCTGCCTTCGGTCAGGACTTCCCGTTCTCCGATCGTGGGCCGGCGCACGATCAGCTCCAGGACGCCGGCATCCCTGGGCGATTGGCGAATCACGTCTAGCCCGGCCTCAAGCTCCGCCGTCGTCAAGTATTTGGCTGTGAGCATGGCAATCCTCCTGTGAACCTATGCGCCGATGCGGTGAAACATATTCCTGATTGTCGCCAAAAACGGCCCACACGCCAAATGCGCGCGGCCGCGTCCCGACCGGCAGGCTAGGCTGCATCGGGTGGAGTGTGCGGCAGCGCAGCCTGGATGCGACGGAACAGGATGACGGTGACGACCGCGCCCGCCAGCAGCCCGATGCCCATGCCCAACAGCGGACGACCAACGCCGTCGCCGGCGCCGAACGCGTCTGCGCAAAGCGGTCATGGCGCGCCAGGGCGGCGGCGACGAGCAAGGGCAGGAGCGTGAAGCTGAACAGACGGATGGCGTAGACGGGCATGGCTTGCCTTTGCCGCAGCCCGTGGGGGCGAGTCGCCCAGGCGCACCCGGCCGCGTGGTAGAATCAGGCGAGGGCCGCGTCCGGCGCAGCCCACCGACCCAGGACTTCCAGACAAGGCAACGCGAAAATGGCAACGACGAATCAGGCGGCGGGCAGGGCGAGCGCGATCAAGGGCGTGGGGATCGGCGCGGGCTACTTTAGCCACTATCAGTACGACGCCTGGAGCCGCATCCCGGAAGTGACCATCGCGGCCATCCACGACCGCGACCACGCCAAAGCGGAGGCCGTGGCGCAGCAGTATGGCATCGCCCGCTGCTATCCTGATTATCAGGCGATGCTGGCGCAGGAACGCCCCGATTTTGTGGACATTATTACGCCGCCCGCCACGCATTACGAAATCGTCGCGGCCGCAGCCCGGCTGGGTGTGCATGTGATCTGCCAGAAGCCCCTCGCGCCAACCTACGCCGAAGCCGCGGCCATCGTGAACCTGGCCCGCGACGCGGGCATTCGTCTGATGGTGCACGAGAATTTTCGCTGGCAGCCCTGGTATCGTGAGATTAGGCGGCTGCTGGACGCGGGCGAGCTAGGCGAGGTCTTCTCGCTCTATTTTCGCTTTCGCACGGGCGACGGCCGCGGCCCGGATGCCTATTTGGCGCGACAGCCCTTCTTCCGCGACTATCCGCGGCTGCTGGTCTTTGAGACGGCCATCCACTTCATCGACACGTTCCGCTTTCTGCTGGGCGAGGTGACGACGGTCTATGCCCGGCTGCGCCGTCTGAACCCGGTGATCCGCGGGGAAGACAGCGGTCAGCTTGTCTTCGGCTTTGGCGGCGGCGCGACCGCCATCCTGGACGCCAACCGCTATAACGAGAACGACGCCCTGAACCCGCGCTTGACCTTCGGCGAGCTGCGCGTGGATGCGAGCCAGGGGCATGTGACGCTGGATACCGACGGTACGCTCTACCGCAAGCCGTTGGGCGCGCCCACCTACCGCCATGCATATGCCTGGGAGGACCGCGGCTTTGCCGGTGACAGTGTGTACCGGCTGCAGCGCCACTTCGTGGAGCAGTTCCTCAGCGGCGGCGCGTTTGCGAGCAGCGGGCAGGACTATCTGCACACGGTCAAGGTCGTAGAAGCGTGCTATGCCTCGGCGGCCACCGGCCAGGTCATCGACCTGACCACGTGGCAGCCGGAAAACGAAACGCCGGCCTAACAGGGACCGGTGGTGTGGCCGCGGGGGATCGCCGTGGGGGGCGGCGGCGCGGAACAGGCGCTGCCATCCGCACGCGCCGGTTATGCGGCGGCCTCCATCGGGGCGGCGGCCTCCTGCATCACTTGGGCCAGCAACTGATAGGCGCTGCCCCAAGCTTCCTTGACTTCCGGTGTAAATGCCGGGCCAAAGTGTTGGCCCAAGCTCCAGAGTAGCGCGTCGCCGACCGTCGCATAGTGATGCGTTTGCACGCCATATTGGACATGGCGCTCTCCCAGCCGTCGGACCGCGTCGACGATGGTGTCGGGTTGGTGCAGACCGCGCACGGCAAAGGCCAAAACGGTCGTCAGCTTCTCGCCTTGCTGCTCCATGCCGCCGGCAAAGAGCGGGCGGATCGCCGGGTCGAGCTCAAAGAGCCGTTGGTAGAAACGGGCGGCTAGCTCGGTCGCCTGGGGCGCGGCCACGGCAAATGTGGTCTGGACGAGTTCGACTTGCTGGGAATTCATGGGGATACCTCCGTAGAATGGATTGTGTTGCATGGCGACTTGAGCCAGAAAAACCACGCGCAAAACCTCGTCGCACTGTCTGCCAGGGGATACCACACACGGCATCCCGTGGCAGACGCCTCTGCACTGCGCGCAGGCAGTTATCAAACTGCGGTTAGGTTAGTCCGGACGCTGTGGCCGCGGGTCGGAGCGACGATGGCAGGATGATGCAAGGACGATGTGAGGTTGTCTCAGCGGGGCGAACGATGACCCAACGAGCGCGCAAGTTATAGCATGGCGTCGCGGCGTTGTCAATGGGGTTTCTTGCTGTCCCTAGGGTGTTTTCATGTTGCAATAGCGCCAATCCAGCGCAATGCAGTTTGCGGGTT
>CAYJQA010000409.1:4281-5582 GCA_964372065.1 uncultured Litorilinea sp. | reverse complement strand
TTCCTCCATAGAAGTATGCCTCGCCTCGGTAACTGTCTCGTCTGCTCTGGACAAAACGGTTGTTTTCGTAGGCAAACTTCTCCCCTTCAATTTGCTCGTTTGTGAATGACTGGACAACTCTGATGCCGGCCAGGGTATCTTCAACTTGGGCGTTGATATCGCCGATTCGATCCTTGCTGTTGCGCAACGCAACGTTCATTCTCCCGCTAAAATAGACCGCGTGAACAGTCACGATAGGCAAGAAGAGAAAGACGATGAAGGTAAGCTCAACATTGATATTGGCCAAGATGATGAACGTGCCGGCAAATTGCAGTAGCGAAATGATGAGATCTTCAGGGCCATGATGATATAGCTCGGAGAGCGCCAGCGTATCGTTTGTGATCCGCGTCATCAACTGGCCTGTTCTCTGTTCGTCGTAGAAACCAAACGATAGCTTCTGGTAATGCTCAAACAATTCGCGACGCATGTCGCTTTCCATCAAGGCCCCCATCATGTGCCCCTGATAGTCGATGAATATGTTGCACGCGGTATGCACGACAACCAATGCCAGCATAAGCGCGCCCATCGTATAGATTTGCTCGAGGGCATTGGGCATATTGCCTGCCAGCACATTCTTGGTGATGTAGCGTGCGCACAGGGGGAGTATCAGCGTAATGGCCGCCACAATGAACGCACACGCCATGTCCGCCAGGAACAACCCCAAGTATGGCCTGTAGTAGGACAAGAACTTCTTGCTGCGAGAACTCATCAATCCTCTCCTCAATCTCTTTGTGCACAAGTGCCTTCGTAGCGCAAAGGAGGATGCAGGCTACCCTAAACAGAACGGCCACGGGTAGGCGCACCCGTGGCCGATTGGAATACAGAAGAAACAAGGTCACGGGTGAGCCGAAGCTATCCCGCGACCCTGTCCTCTCTGTGCCAAGAAGTACCTGCGTATGTCAGCTTGGGACAAAGAAAGGTCACAGGGCAAATGCGCCTGTGACCAAAGTCTCGCTAGTGGTGCAAAGCCGTGCCGGCTTTATGTGTTCCTAAGCGGAGGCGCGGGGAGACAATGGCAAGCTGCGCTGCCCTGTATGCGGGATAGATTGCTCGGCATTGCCATGTACGCGCCTCCTTTCTGTGAGAAATGAACCAAACGGTCAGCCTAATAAGCCTATCCTAACAAGCGTTGTCACCATTGTCAAACAGGGTTTGTCTAGGCCGTTTGCCGCGTACAGGCATCCTGCGCCCGCACAGGGCAAGCCGACAGTCGCAGCCGCTATTCCGGCGCGACGGGGCGAGGTTGTGGGCGGCATGGCGAG
>CAYJQA010000409.1:0-4271 GCA_964372065.1 uncultured Litorilinea sp. | reverse complement strand
GTGGAGTCCGGTGGCGAGCACTTCGCGGTAGGCGACGATGCGTTGGCGGCGCAGGGCGCGCTTGTGGCCGAGCAGCCACTTGACGCGTTCCAGCCACAATTGCGCCCGGAACTCCAGCAGCAGATAGCGGCGCAGCGTCTCGGCCCAGGCCGGGCCGAAGTATTTGGCGGCGTAGCGAATCTTGCTGCGGTTGAAGTGGAGATGGCGGGCGGCGACGACCTGGTCGCTGCTGCGGCCCTCGTAGTGGACGACGCGGGCATCGGGCACATAGACGATGCGCCCGCCTGCGTCCTTGAGCCGGCGGCAGAGGTCCAGCTCTTCGCTGTACATGAAGAAGCCTTCGTCAAACGGCCCGGCGTATTGAGGCATCCGCACGGCTTCCAGGGCGTCGCGGCGGGCGAGCATGGCCGCGCCCACGACCCAATCCACGTCCTGCCGGTGGTCGCCGGGCCAGTCGGCAAAGTGGAGCCGCCGCGTCCAGGGGTTGCCCGGCCACAGCCGTCCCAGCCAGGTGCTTTCCATGAACGGCGTCAGCCGGTCCGGGAAGCGGCGGCGGCTGCTCTGGAGCGAATTGTCGGCATAGCGCAGTTGCGGCCCGGCGAGGACGACGCTGGGGTCGCTCGCGACAGCGTCATAGAGCGTCCATAGACTGTCGCCGTGATGGGGGGCCGTCACCACTTCGGTGTCGGGGTTGAGGAAGTAGACATAGCGGCCGCGGGCGGCGGCATAGCCCAGGTTGTTGCCGCCGGTAAAGCCCAGGTTGTCGGCGCTGCGGATGAGGCGCACCCAGGGAAAGGCGGCGGGCAGCAGGTCGGGCGTGGCGTCGCGGCTGGCGTTGTCCACGACCACAACTTCCAGCGTGGCCGGTTTTGCGGCAGGGCCGAAGGCGCGCATCGACGCGTCGAGGGGCCGGCTCGCCTGCTCCACGGAGTGCAGACAGGCGCGCAACAGGTCCCAGACGTTCCAACTGACGATGATGACGGAGAGGTCAACCGCCAGATCAGCCCGCGGTTCAGCCGGATCAGAAGGTGCGCTGGACGACAAAGTCACATAGCTCCAGCATGGCGCGACGGTACAGGGTATCGGGCAGCGCAGCCAGGTCGGCGCGCGCTTGGTCCAGGAAGGTAGTGGCTTCGTGGCGGGCCGCGTCCACGGCGGCGCCGGTGCGGATGGCCTCCACGACTTGGTCCACCAGATCGCGCCAGGGCGCTTCGTCGCCGTCGGCGGCCAGGTCGTAGGCTTCTTCCAGGGTATGGAGCATCCGGTCGGGCGCGGGCTGCATCTGGAGCCAGTAGAAGAAAGGCAGGGTCAGCGTGCCTTGGCGCAGGTCGCTGCCCGCGGGTTTGCCCAGGCTTTCGGCGCTGCCGGTGAAGTCGAGGATGTCGTCCACGATCTGAAAGGCCATGCCCAGGTTGTAGCCATACGCGCGCAGCGCCTGGACCGCGACTTCTTCCTGACCGGCGAGGACCGCGGCGGCTTCGGTGGCGGCGCAAAAGAGGCTGGCGGTCTTGGCATAGATGCGCTGGTAGTAGTCGTCTTTGACCTGGCGAAAGTTGTTGCGCGCGGAAAGCTGGTGCAATTCGCCGTTGACGATGGTCTCCAGCGTGTCGGCAAAGATGCGGATCACGCGCAGGTTGCCCGTTTCGGCGGCGAAGAAGGCGGCGCGCGCAAACATGAAGTTGCCCGCCAAGACGGTCGCGCCGCGATTCCAGACGGCGTTGAGCGTGGGCGCGCCGCGGCGTAAGAGCGCGCCATCAATCACGTCGTCGTGGACCAGGGTCGCGGTGTGGAGCATCTCCACGGACGCGGCCAGCGCGATCACGCCGTCGCTCACGGGTGCGGTCTGCGTCACCTGGGCAGCCATGAGCGCGAGGGCAGGGCGCAGCCGCTTGCCGCCGGAGCCGATGAGGTCCACGAACGCGCCGGCCAGCGGCGCAAAGAGCGAGGACTCCACCGTTTTCATTTTGGCATCGACGCGCTGCAGACCGGTTTGCACCGTCTGTAGCACTTTGCCGATCTCGATGGCCGTTTGTACACGCATGGACTAATTCACCGTTGGCGACGGCATAAACGCCGCCATTAGGCCACGGACGCTGACGTGGACAGCGGGACCGCGGCGATCTCCCTTGCCGGCGCGGCGTCCACGCCGAAAAATCGCTGGGCCAGGGCTGTGCTGTCGCGGGCGAGCGTGGCTGCGTCCACGCCATAGAGCGCAGCCAAGCGGTGGCAGACCAGCGCCACATGGGCCGGTTCGTTGCGCTGGCCGCGCTGGGGGTGCGGCGTCAGATAGGGCGCATCCGTCTCCAACATCAGCCGGTCGCGGCGCAAGTGCGGGACCAGGGCATGGAGCGGCTTGGCGTTCTGAAAGGTCACCGGCCCGCCCAAACTCAAACAGAAATTCCAGCCATAAGCCTGTTCGGCCAGGGCTTGGTCGCCGCTAAAGGCGTGCAGCACACCGGCGAAGGGCCGCTGCGCCAGCGGCGACGCGGCAAAAGCCGCGCCCGCCACCCAGGCCGCCAAGACGGACGCAACATCGGCGTTAGCCGCGCGACTGTGGATGATCACCGGCAGCCCCAGCCGCGCGGCCAGATCAAGCTGCGCCTCGAAGGCTGCCCACTGCTGCGCCTTGGCGACTTTGTCCCAATAGTAGTCCAGCCCGATCTCGCCCAGAGCGACGACTTTGGGCTGCCGCGCCAGTTCCGCCAGTTCGTCGCCTGTCGCCGGGCCGAAGTCCGCGCTGTCGTTGGGGTGGACGCCCACCGCAACATAGAGGCCGGTGTGTGCGGCGGCCAAGTCCAGCGCCCGGCGATTCTGGTGCAGGTCAATGCCGGGGATGACGATCCACGCGACCCCGGCCGCGCGTGCGCGCTCCAGCACCGCATCCCGGTCCGGGTCAAAGTGCGTCAAGTCTAGATGACAATGACTATCGACCAGCGGGGCAGGTCGGTCCTGCTCCGGCATTTCTAGTTGATCCTTGTACGAAAGTTAAACAAAGTCTATATGGCTTCGTTTGTTCAGTTTATCACAGATTGGCGGTGCAATAAAGTAGGTCTTCTTGCACTTGGCCTGTCGCTTGAAGCGACGCGGCGTGATCCGCGCTTGCCCGGCTGTCATGCTGAGGTTCATCATGCCGCCCATCCGGAACCGCCTCACAACCCGGCCAGCTTCATGCCGTCGGCCAGGATGGCCGGCACCGCAGCTTGGTCGGTGGTCTCGGTGTAGACGCGGATCAGCGGCTCCGTGCCGGAGAAGCGCACCAGCAGCCAACCGCCGTCGTCCATGACAAACTTGTAGCCGTCCAGCGTAACCTTCTCCGTGACGGCGTGGCCGCCCAGCGTGATGCCGTCGGCGACGGTCACGGCGTCCAGCTTGGCTTTGGCCGTGGCCTTCATGTCGTTGCCGGTCAGCCTGGTGTCGATGCGGTCATAGAAGTGCGCGCCCACCTGGGCAAAGAGCAGGTCGAGCAGTTGCGACGGCTTTTTGCCTGTGCGCACCATGAAGTCGAGCAGGTAGAGGTTCGCCAAGATGCCGTCGCGTTCGGGCACATGGCGGCGGAAGGCATAGCCGCCGCTTTCTTCGCCGCCGATCATGGCGTTGTGTTCGAGCATGGCGGGGGCCACATACTTGAAGCCCACACCCGTGTTGACGACCGGCACGCCGTAGAGCTTGCCCAGCTTGTCCAGCATGGACGTGGTGCTGATGGTCTTGACGATCGGCCCGCGCTCGCCGCGCACCTCCAGCATGTAGTAGGCGAGCAGCCCAAAGACGCGCAGTTGGTCGATGAAACGGCCCTGCTCGTCGCCCAGCCCGCAGCGGTCGGCGTCGCCGTCCATGATGCAGACGCAGTCCGCGCCCACCTGGCGGCCATAAGCCAGCCCGGCGTCCACGTTGGGCGGGATGGGTTCGGGGCGCTTCATTTCGGGGTAGATGGGGTTGCGTTGGGCGTGGACTTCGATGATCTCGGTCTTGCCGCCGCCCAGGATCTCGCTCAGCCAGCCCGCGCCGTTGCCCCACATGTTGTCCACGACGATTTTGAGGCCCGCGTCGCGGATGGGCTGGACGTCGATCAGCTCCGCCAGATGCGCCAAGTAGGCGGGCTTGGGGTCAAAGACGACGATGCGGCCATCAGTCACCCCTTGCGCCAGGGGCAGGCGCGGGATGGCGGCGCTTTCGGTGGGTGCAGGGATGAGGGCTTCGATTTGGCTCAAGCCATCCGGAACGACCGCGCCGCCGTTTTCGTCGCGCACCTTAAAGCCACAGTCTTCGGGCGG
>CAYJQA010000408.1:0-5596 GCA_964372065.1 uncultured Litorilinea sp. | reverse complement strand
CATGAACCACAGCCACTACTGGCTCTCCGGTCTGGGCGCAGAAAAACTGCGCGCCGCCTGGGGACCCCTGCCCCTCGACCACATGTTCCACACACTGGGCCACATGAATAACCAGATTGCCCAAGACGACCGCGAGCGAGCGCCCCAAGACCGGCTGGACGGCGAAGCGCATGTCGTCGCCGTGGCCGACCGTCTCATCGCGGCCACGCCCGCCGAAGAAAGCCAACTCATCGAGTATTACGGCGCGGACCCGGCCAAGATCGCCATCATCCCGCCCGGCGTAGACCTGAGCCGCTTCCGCCCCATCCCCAAAGAGGAAGCCAGGCGCAAGGTGGGCATCCCCGGCGGGCACACCAACATCCTCTTTGCCGGGCGCATCGAGCCGCTGAAGGGGATCGACACGCTACTGCGCGCCATGTCCATCCTGCAGGAGCGTCACCCGGCCGCGGTCGCCGAGGCCTGCGTCGCCATTGTCGGCGGCGACCCCTGGGCCGACGACCTGGACGTCGAGATGGCGCGCCTGCAAGCCCTGCGCGCCGAGTTGGGCATCCATGATTTGGTGACGTTCTTGGGGGCCAAAGACCAGGATATCTTACCCTACTACTACGCCGCCGCCGAGATGGTGGTCATGCCGTCGCACTATGAAAGCTTCGGCATGGTCGCGCTGGAGGCGATGGCGATGGGCACACCCGTCATCGCGTCGGAAGTGGGCGGGCTGGCGCATCTCATTCGCCACGGGCACAACGGCTTCCATGTCCCCTCGCGTGACCCCGAAGCCCTCGCCGCCCGCATCCTGCACCTGCTGGAAGACCGCGACCTGCGCCGCCGCTTGGGCAGCGAAGCCCGCGCCTATGCCCAGGGCTACGCCTGGTCCAACATCGTGCGCCGGATGGGCGACGTCTATGCGGGCATCGCCGCGCCCGCGCTGGTGTGATCCGCTCGCCTGTCATTCCGACGAGTCTGCGAGGAGGAATCTCTCTCGTCTGGGTATGCCCTCCAGAGAGATTCCTCGCTTCGCTCCTAAGAAACTTGACTCCGAGGATGCCCCGTTTCTTGCCTGACCGACTGTTGCACCGCAACACAGGGGGCATCCTCGGAATGACAAGGTTGCGAGTTGAGCCAAGCCATAGAACCAAGCGGGGCTACATCTACTCGCCGCTGCGCTTATAGTCCACAAAGCGATAGCCCAGCCCGCGCTCCGTAAAAATGTAACGCGGGTTGGCCGGGTCCGGCTCGATCTTCTTGCGCAAATAGGTGACGTACAAACGCAAGAGATGGTTGTCGTTGATGTACTCGTGGCCCCAGACCTTCGTCAAGAGCGTCTCGTGCGGCACGACCCACCCCGCATTCTGGATCAAGTGATAGAGCAACCGGTATTCGGTTGGCCGCAGCCCCAGCCGTTCGCCCTCCACGATCACATCGCGGCGCTGCAAGTCCACCTGTAGGCGGTCGTCAATCGTGATGATCTGCTGGTCGGGACGGCCCGGCTGCTCAAAGCGCCGCAGCACCGCGCGGATGCGGCTGGAAAGCTCGCGCGGGCTAAAGGGCTTGGTCACATAGTCGTCCGCGCCCAAGTCCAGCCCCTTGATGCGGTCGTCCTCGTCCGCGCGCACCGTGAGCATGATCACCGCGGCGTCGGACACTTCGCGCACGCGCTTGAGCGTCTCAAAGCCGTCCATGCCGGGCATCTCCACATCCAGCAGCACCAGGTCCGGGTTGAGGTCGCGCACCTTCTCCAACGCCTGCATACCGTTGTTGGCTTCCAGCGTCAGATAGCCTTCCAGGTCCAGGTTCATCTTCACGAAGCGCACCATGCGCGGTTCGTCGTCGACCACCAGGATCGTTTTCTTAGCTCGGTCAGTCATGGGGATGCGCCGTTCTCTGGGTCCCAAGTCAAGATTTGGACGGCCGTCACCGCGGCCATATCTCCTCCGAGTATACCACTCGTCCAGACCACGCCGGAAGCTTCACCCCGCGGCCACGATGGGCAGCCGCAGTTCCAACCACGACCACGTTTGCCCGTCCCAGCTCCCGCGCAGCAGCCGCGGCCCATACGGCCCCCACAACGTCAGGTAGAGCGCCGGCCCGGCCCCCACGGCCAGCGGGACAGGCCGCCCCACCAGGCCGAAATCCGTCGCCAACGCGGCCGCGACTTGCCGCGTGTCCGGTTCGTCCACGTTGGTGGAGACGTAGAGCTGCCCTTCGTTGCCGCCCAGATAGAGCGCGCGATTGCCCACGTCCCAGGCCATCCCCGGCCCCGCGGCCAGAAAGGGCGACAGTACCGGCAGACCCGGCAGCGGCTGCCAGAAGCCGTTACCCGCGCTCCGCCACACCAGAATCGACGGCATCGCCGAGGCGCTGCCCGCCACCAACTGCGGGTTGTTGTTGGGCGACGCCATCAGCAGCGGCCCATACAGCCGATTCACCGCCAGATCGTTGCGCGCCAGGCCCCAACTGCGCCCGCCGTCTTCGCTCTTGACCACATCGCTGCCCGCCACCGCCCACAGTTCGTCCTGGTTGGTGTGCGAATAGCTCACGGCCGCCAGGGGCCGGTCGTGGATCAGGCGCAGACTCCCGTCCGCCGCGTCATAGCGGAACAATCCTTGCTGCGTCGCGACCAGCGGCGGGTCGTCGGGCCGCGCCGGGATCGCCAGGCTGTTGGCGCTCATCGTCAGCGGCAGCCGCGCCAGGATCGCCCAGGTCTCGCCACGGTCCGCGGAGGCGAGCAGGAAGCCTTCGTTCGTCAGGGCCTCCAGTCGTTCCGGTTCGCCGGGCCGCACGATCAACGAGCGCACAAACGGCTCCTGGCGCACGTTGACGCTGCCCGACGCCGACAGCGGGTAGGCTCCCACAAACGCGTCTATCCCATACAGGCCGCGTTCGCGCGGCGTGAACTGCGCGGGCGTCCGCGGGACCAGCGCCGCCGCCCGCGCCAGCAGCGCCGGCACGGAATCGGCCGCCGGGTCCGCCGGCCCACGCCACGCGTCCAGGCTCAAGATATGGCTGACGCCCATCCCGTCGGTCACGATCAGCCGGGTCGTGTCCGCGCTAAAGGCCAGAGCATACGCGCCAAACAGAGGCGACGACGGCGTCACCGTGCGTACCGGCGCGCCGGTGGCCGCATCCCACAGCATGACCGGCGCGGTCGAGTTTGCGCCCGTCGCCAGCAGCGTCCCATCGGCGCTAAAGGCCAGCGCCGCGGCCGCCGCACCCCCCGGCATTGCCAGCGTCTCGATCAACTCGCCGGCCGCGATGTCCCACAGGGCAACGTCGCCATCGCGCCAGGCCAGCGCCAGCCGGTCGCCCGCCAGGTTGACCGCCAGCGCCTGCACCTGGTCGGCGGTGTGGCCCAACGCGATGGGGTCGCCGGTCAGGTTCTCCAGGTTATAGACATCGGCGTCGCCACGATAGGTGGCGGTCGCAATCTTCCCCGCTGCGCCCACGCCCACCAGCCTGACCTGCTCCGTCAAGGGCAGCTTCAGGTCAACGCGCCCCGTCTCGCCGTCCACCACCATCAGGCTCGGCGCATCCGGCGCGCTGAGCACGATGCGGCCGTCCGCGGTATAGGCGGGCGCGGTCAGATCGCCGTCGATCACTTGACTGCGCCACACCAACTCCCCGCGGCCCATCTCCCACACGGTGACATGCCCCGTCGCTTCCGTCGCGGCCAACCGGCTCCCGTCCAGGCTAAAGGCCAGCCCGGTCGGGTAAGCGGGCAGGTCGTCCAGTTCGTAGACCGTCGCCTGCGTGGTCACGTCGCGCACAAAGACCGTGCGCTGGCTCACCGTCGCGACCCAGGGCTGCGTCGGGCTGGCGACGGTCATCACGGCTTGCGTGGCGTCGAAGGGATAGGCCAGGCGGCCCGTCGCCGCATCCACCTGCACCGGACGCCCACCGCCCGCGGTGAAGAGCGTCCCCGTGCCCGGCAGCGCGGCCAGCCCGGCAAAGGCCGAGCGGTCCAGCCACGTCTCGCCCGTCATGGCCCCGCTTGCCAGGTCGAAGGTCGCCAACCCGCTGCGATAGGCCAGCACGGCCAGTTCATCGTCGGCGGGAAAGGCCCAGTAGTCGGGCAGCCCGCCAATCTCCTGTTCGACGCGCAGTTCGCCGGTAGTCGCGTCCCAAAAGCGCAGGGTGTAGGCCGTCGCGCTAATCAACGTCTGGCCGTCCGGACTGAACGCCAACAGATAGGTCAACCCCTCATCGGACAGCCGCAGCAGTTCTTCCCCCGTGTCCGGGTCGATCACCACGATCGGGTTTTCTTGCCCCGTGGATGGCGTGCGGATTGGTTCGCTGGGCGGGGCAATCACCGGACGGACGGCAATCGCCAAGCGGCTGCCGTCGGGGCTAAAGGCCAGCGCCTCGCCCGGCTGGTCATAGACGACCCACGGCGCGCCCGTCAGCCCGCGGGCCAGCACCGGCCCGTCGCCGTTGGCGACCAGCCATGTCTCCGTGCCAGGCCGCCAGGCCAGCGCATAGGTGTAGCCGTAGCGCCCGTAATGGGTGGCGGCCTGATAGCCGTTCTGCAAGTCCCACAGATGGCTGCGCCCCGCGCCGTCGGCCGCGACCACATAGCGCCCGTCGTCGCTAAAGGCCAGCAGGCGCAGACCGTCTTGCGCCACCGGGAACGTGCGCTCCGCGCCACCCGTCGCCGGGTCCCACAGCCGCAGCGTACCGTCCGTATGCCCGGTCGCGAACCGGCTCCCCGTAGGGTCGATGGCAAAGCTGGTTGCCTCCGGCACACGCCCTCCACGCGGGAAGCTCCCCACCCACGGCGCGGCCTGCTCCACGAGGGTCCGCAGCGCGGCCTCGGCGGCAGGCAGGACAAACGGCTCGTCAAACAGGTCCCAAACCGGGGTGTTGGTGGTCAGCACCGCCTCGCGCGCCAGCAGCAGCGGCAGTCCACTCTGCCATGCGCCATAGTCCGCCGTACTCGCCAAGGCCTGGCGCGCCAACTCCTCGGCCTGGCCCACGCGCAGATCGGCCGCGACCGCGCGCGGCGAGCCGTCCAGCGTCGTGCCGCGGGCAATCGGCTGAATCACAGGCGCGACCGGCGTGGCGAGCGCGGGGGTCTCGACCGCGGGCCGGAAGTCGCTGGCCTTGACTCCCGCCGCGGGCAGCGCCGCGCCGTTGGCCGCCGCCAGCCACAGCGCGCGACTGACGCCGCTGTGGAGTTGTTGGCTGCTCCCGGTCTCGATCTCGCGGTGGAACAGCGCCGCGCCCTTCCACACCAAATAGCCCGCGCCGTTGAGCTGCCAGTACACCGCGCCCCCCGCCAGTTGCTCATCCGCGGGCAGATAGACGCTGCCGTCCGCCGTGTGGTAGATGCCGCCGGCCGCCGCCACGGTCAGCCGCCCATTGGGCGAGACCGGGTCGAAGCGTCGCTCGGCGCAGGGCCGCACAAAAAATGTCCCGTCGCACGGGTAGTTGCTCCCCTGGCGGTACGCGGTCCAGAGGTCCGCGATCGCGGCGTCCGCGGCCCCGTCGGCGACTGCACGCTGGTTGCCGGTCGCCAGGTCCACATAGAAGACCGACGGCTCCGGATACCAGTAGGTCCCCTCGATACCGCGCAGCAGCAGGCGTTCCGTGGCAAGGTCCA
>CAYJQA010000407.1:0-5605 GCA_964372065.1 uncultured Litorilinea sp. | reverse complement strand
TTCCCAGGCGCAGAAAGTGGTCGCCTGGTCCCAACTTCTCCCGAGGACAGGATAGTCGGAATAGGCTGGGTTGCCGTAGTAGTTAGGCCGCGTGCGGGAACTTGTCGGATCAGGGGCGGCGCACGCTCCGGCGTCGACGCAGGCTTTGTAGCGAGCGTTGGTGACTTCGTACATATCAATGTAATAGGCATCCAGGTACACGGTGTGGCGAGGGGATTCCCAGTCAGCACATTTGGCGTCATGGACGTAATCACAACCCATTTGGTAGTTGCCGGCGGGAACAAGGAGCATGCCGTCACTGGTGGGCGGATTATGAGTAAACCGGACGACGGTATCCGCGGACAGGCCGTTGCCGCCGTAGTCGCGGACCGTTGTGGCGACGGTCAAGGTGTAGACGCCGGCGAGCATGGGGGCGGTCGGTGTGAAGACAGCCGTCGTAGAGGTGTTCGCATCAGATGCAGCGATTGTGCCAGCGATGGCGTCGCCGTCGGCGCCCGTGAGACGGATCGTAGCAGCGTTGAGGGAAGTGTGGTCCATGAGTTCGCTGAAGGTGACCACTGCTTTGGTGAGATTCATCCTTGATCCGTCGGTGGGCCGTGTAGATATAAGGGTTGGCTGCACATGGTCCAACCTGAAAGCGTATGCCTCGAAGGGTGGAACGGCGGCAACCAGACCTAGCTCCGCGTAGCGCGCGAGAATGTTGGCACGGATGGCGGCGCGACGGGGCTTGAGGTACTCCATGCCGTCGCGCAGAGCTTGTTGTAGCTGATCGTTGTCCAAATTACCGTCTTCGCGGAGGTCGCTGCTAATGCGGGCGAGCAGTTCCGTTAGTTGGCCCTCACTCTTGTTGCTCTGTAGGGTGGCGGAAATCGCCAGGAGGATAGCGTTGCCCTGCCCGTCCTGGCTGATGTCGAGGGTTTCGGAGCCGCCGATGGCGCTGCTCGGGATATTGAAAGCGCCAAGAATCTCACGTTGAGCCTGAGCCTTAGCCTGGGCAAAGGACCTGCCGTCGTCAATCTGGTAATGGACGCGGCTCCGCTCCAGGTGCGTGAGGATGTTGACGTTCACCGTGGTATTGTCGCGGAGGTCAACCAGAGCTTGCAGACTAATCTGGGCGGCAGAAAGCGCGCCCGCGATCTCGTTGAAGTAGTACCCGTTGGCAGAGAGTTCCACAAACGGATAATCCAGCGCCCCGCGCACCGTGAAGCTTCCCGTGTTGCTGTCAATCGTGGCCGCGAACGTGCGGCCAGTGGGGTTTAGGCTGTTGTCAAGTTCACGCAAAACGAGTTCTGTGCCCTGGACAAAAGGACCCTTTTGGACGTAGCCGACAACGGTGTTCTGGCCTGGGCGAAACGGCGGCGGCGGTGCAGGGGTAGGCTGGGGCCGAACGACGTTGGGCAGATACAGCGGCTGGTCCGCGCGGGCAGCCGCAAGCAGGGAGCGAGGGCTGGCGGCGCGCATGGCGACAGCGGCAAGCAGCAAGACACACGCGACCTTCAGGAGCAGGTTCAAGACGCGGCGGTCGGGGGCTGTAAACATGGCGATCACCCTTTTCGGCGATGGCGACAAGGCAGGAGACGCTATTATGGCGAGTATACGCGCGACTAGGGTGACGAGCAAGAGGCAGATGTCACTCCCGAAACGGGACGCGTGGGGGCGGTTTTGTGGTCACAGAACACAAGACTTACGCGGCAGGAGGCCTTACCAGAGGAGACGGTCACGTCGCAAGTGACCGTACCTCTGACTGAACTGCGCGCTATTCGCAGGCGGCGCTGCCCGCCGGGTAGTAGGTGACCGGAATGACGGTCCGGTCGATGGCGGCATATTGGCCGCTGGCATCGGTTTCATAGGCGGCGGCCAGGAGGGCCACGGTTTCGTCACCCACAAAGCCGAACGTGGCAGCGAAGTCGCGGTAGACGCCCAACGAACCGCCCGTCGCCGGTAGCTCCTCCAAAACTTGACCGTCGCGCGTGCTCAGCGCCAACACGACGTTGGCCTCAAAGGTGTTGGAGTAGCCGTTGACCGTCACTGCGCCGCACGCCGCGCCGCCGACGGCGGGGCGGTTGACGTCGACGAAACGCTGGCCCGGAATCAGGGTGACGGCGATCTCCTGGCCGCCCACGGCAAGGACGGCTGCGGTCGGCTCGGTGATCTCAAAGCGGACATAGGTGCGGAAGAAGGCGGCGGCTTCGCCCACGGCGAGGGTGCGCTCGGCCAGAACCGCGCCGTCAGCCCCGGTCAGGCTGACGGCCAGGTCGCCCGCGCCGGGCTGGGCGAGGCCGGTGATGGCGATGGGGCTGTGATAGGCGGTGTCCGCGACCGGCGAGTAGATCTCCGGCCCGCCTTCGGGCGCGGGCCAGGCATTAGCCGCGGCGACGGCGTCCAGGTCGGCGTCAGATGGGGGCGGCGCGACGGTGACGGCTTCCGCCGGCGCGGCGGCCGCGCCGCTGGGGACCAGCACGGCGTCGATGACATAGAGGAGGCCGTTGGTCGCCGGGATGGCCGCCGTCACGACCGTCGCGCCGTTGACCATGAGCACATCGCCGGCGAGACTAAAGGTGAGCACGCTGCCTTGCAGCGTCGCCACCTGCAGGCCGTCGGTGATGGCGGCGGCGGCGAGCAGGCCGGGCGTCATATGGTATTGCAGGATTTGGGCCAAGTCCCCGGTGGGGTTGATGAGCAGCGCATCCAGCGCGCCCATTGGCAGGCCCTCAAACGCGGCGTCGGTGGGGGCGAAGACGGTGAAGGGACCGGCCTCCTTGAGCACAGCGGCGAGACCGGCCGCTTCCAGGGCGGTGATCAGGGTCGTGTGCTCGCCGGTGGCGGCCGCCGCCGCCAGCAGATCGACGGCGGCGGGCTGTTCCTCGGCGGTAGGCTCCTCCGTGGGGGCGGGCGTCGCTTCCATCGCGGGTTCCGCGGTGGCTTCGGCGGCAGGCTCCTCGGTCGCGGCCGGCGTCGCCGCGGCGGCTTCTTCGGTCGCTGCCTCGGTGGGGGCCGGGGTAGCTTCCTCCACGGCTGCCTCAGTAGCGGCGGCGGTGGCTTCCTCCGTGGCTGCGGCGGTCGCCTCAGCCACAGGCTCCTCGGTAGGGGCGGCGGTCGGCTCTACGGTCGCCTCAGCGGTTGCTTCGGCCATAGGTTCTTCGGTGGCTTCGGGAGTCGCCTCGACCATCGTTTCAGCCGCGGGTTCCTCCGTGGGCGGGACGGCATTGCTCATGGCTTCGGCGCTGGGAATGACCAGCACCTGGCCGCGCCGCAGGAACGAATCCGGGCGTAGGCCGTTGGCGGCGGCCAATGCGTCGGGCGTGACGCCAAAGGTCGCGGCGATGCCGCGCAGCGTGTCGCCACCCTCGACCGTATAGGTGGAGACGTGGGCGGGCGCGGCGGCGGGCATTGCCTCCTGGGTGGCGACCTCCTCGGCGGCTACCTCTGTTGCCTCCGCAGCCGGCTCTTCAGTCGCGGCGGCGGTCGGTGCGGCTGCCGGTTCCTCGGTAGCTTCCGCGGTGGCGGCTGATTCTGGGGCGACTTCGGCGACCGGGATGATGAGCACCTGGCCGCGGCGCAGGAACGCGCCCGGGCGCAGGTTATTGGCGGCGGCCAGGTCTTCGATGCTCACGTCGAAGGCGGCGGCAATGGCGAACAGCGAGTCGCCGGCTTGCACCGCGTAGGTGGTCGCGGCGGCCTGCACCGGCCGCGCGGTGCCGAAGCCGGGACCACCTGCCAGCAGCGCGGCGGCGACCAACACGACGGCGGCAACAAAGAGTGAGACTGTCCAGCGGCGTGGGTCCTGCAGCATGATCGGTTCTCCTCTGGGAATGCGAGGGTGACTCGGCGTCATTATGCCAAGATAAGGCCATTCTAGCACAAGTTGTGTGCCGGTGTGCAACCCCTGGTAAAATGCCATGTGCGATGGCGGCGCGGCCATCCGGCGACCAAGAGAGCGAGGGTGCAATGATTGAGCTATTGGTAGAGAATCCGCTGCTGTTACTGATGGTCGTCACCGCCATCGGCTATGCCATCGGACGCATCACGATCAAGGGCAGCAGTCTGGGCGTGGCGGCGGTGCTCTTTGTGGGGCTGGCGGTGGGCGCGGTGGACCCGCGCTTGGCGCTGCCGGAGGCGATCTATCTCCTGGGGCTGGTGACCTTTGTGTACACGGTCGGCTTGAGCAGCGGGCCGGGCTTCTTTGCGTCGTTCACGCCGCGCGGTCTGCGCGACAATCTGTTCATCCTGGCGATGCTGTTGGTGGCGGGGGGGCTGGCCGCGGGGGCCAACCTGGTGTTAGGGATGGCGCCCACGGTGGCGGCAGGCATCTTTGCCGGCAGCCTGACCAACACGCCGGCGCTGGCGGGCGTGCTGGATGCGTTGCGGACGCAGGGCGCGGCGGACGCGGTCTTGTCGGAGCCGGTGGTGGGCTATTCGGTCGCCTATCCCATGGGCGTGCTGGGGATGATCCTGGTGGTCAGCCTGTGCCAACGCTGGTGGCGGGTGGATTACACGCGCGAGAACGAACGGCTGCGCGGTTTCAACCTTGTCGAGCAGCACATCTACAACCGGACGGTGCGCGTCACCAACCCGGCAGTGGTGGGCGTTGCCATGCAAAAGCTGGCGCTGGCGCAGGCGTGGGGGGTGGTCCTGACGCGCGTCAAGCGCGAGGACGCGACTTTTCTGGTGGACGGGGACACCCAACTGGCGCAGGGCGATCTGGTGAACGTGCTGGGCGCGCCGGACCGGGTCAACGAGGCCACGGCGGCGATGGGCGAGCCGACCGACGAACACCTGGAGTTTGACCGCACCCACTATGACTATCGGCGCGTCTTTGTATCGAATCCCGCGGTGGTGGGGCGCAAGCTGTCCGAGTTGAGGCTGCCCGAACGTTATGGCGCGATCGTGACGCGTGTGCGGCAAGGCGACATTGACCTGCTGGCGGACGGTCACACGGTGTTGGAGCTGGGCGACCGGGTGCGCGTGGTCGCCCCGCGCACCCGGCTGGCGGAGTTGAGCACGCTCTTTGGCGACTCCTACAAGGGACTCAGCGAGATCAACTTGGTGTCGTTGGGGCTGGGGCTGTCGTTGGGGCTGCTGATCGGGCTGATCCCGATTCGCTTGCCGGGGGGCATCACCCTGACCCTGGGCTATGCCGGGGGACCGCTGCTGGTGGCGCTGGTGTTGGGCGCGCTGCGCCGGACCGGCCCGGTCGTGTGGACGCTCTCTTACACTGCCAACCTCACGCTGCGCCAGGTGGGGCTGATCATGCTGCTGGCGGGGATTGGCGTGCGCTCGGGCTATACCTTCGTGTCGACCTTTGCCCAAAGCGGCGGCGTGCTGATCTTTCTGGCGGGCGCGGTGATCACGCTGACCACCGGGTTTCTCACGCTGTGGGTCGGCTATAAGCTGCTCAAGATTCCGTTCCCGCTGCTGACGGGGATGCTCTCGGCGTTGCAGACACAGCCCGCGGTCTTGGGGTATGCCCAGGAGCAATCCAAGAACGAAGTGCCCAACATCGGCTATGCGCTGGTCTTTCCTATCGCCACCATCACGAAGATTGTGCTGGCGCAGGCGCTTTATCTGCTGCTGCGGTGAGCGCGTGGGCCGCGCTGGGGGCGGC
>CAYJQA010000406.1:0-5614 GCA_964372065.1 uncultured Litorilinea sp. | reverse complement strand
CGCGCCACAGCTGATAGACCGCCACCGGCAGCGCCAGCAGCGCCGTCATGCGGTGATGCGCCAGCCCCAGCCCGAAGAGCAGCGCCAAGCACGCCATACGCCGGTCGAACGCGGGCGTGAACGCGCCGTGCGCCGACGTGCGGTCCATGCCCGCGGTCGTCGTCAGGATCGCGACGGTCAATAGCCCGTGTAACGTATAGACTTCGGCGACGGTCGCTTGGCTCCACCAGACCGGCCCCAACCCCAACGCGACCGCGGCCGCCACGCCCGCCCATGTGTTGGGCCGCCCATCGCGGGTTGTCACCAGACGGCTCCCCAACGCCGCCACGATCCCCACCGCGCCCGCGGCCGCGGCCGCGCTCAGCAGGTTCATCCGCCCGGCCCAGCCGCCGAACGGCAGCAGCCGCGTCCACAGCCAGCCCAGCAACGTATAGAGGGGATAGCCGGTGGGATGGGCGATACCCAGCGTGGGGGCGACGACCTGGAACTCCAGGCTGTCGTCAAAGAAAGTGATGATGCCCGGCGCGGCCGCACGGGCGTAGAGGATCAGCGCCGTCACGGCCGCCACCCAGGGCAGCCATTGCGCCCCGGTGGACGCGGGTGAAGGCGCGGCGAGCAGTCGTTGAACGGCGGGCAACCGGCGCAGCATGGCCCCAGTGTACCATCACTTTGGGTCTTGCCGGGCATTGCGGTATGATACTGCACCAGACAGAGACAGGCAGGTGGAGCGATTCGACCGGCGCGATTGTTCATAAACCAATACAGGCAACCGACTATGCACTATGCTCCTCGCCTCGCCCGGATTCCCCGGTGGCTGAGGTGGCTGGCAGTGAGCGCCTGGTTCGCCACGCTGCTCTTCTGGCCGCAAACGCTGTTGGCCCAAACGCTCGACGGCCCCGCGTCTACCCAGGGCTTTGCTGTCCCCGCCTACTGGCATCTCCTGGTCGCAAGTTTCTCGCTGCTCATGCCCGCGGGCTTCGTGCTCATCAGCGTGGCCGGGCTGGACCCGGCGCGCGCCTGGGACGCGGCCCTGGGCGGGCTGGCCGCGGTGGGTCTGGCCGCGCTCGGTTATTGGGCCTTTGGCTTTGCGCTGCACTTCGGCGGCGTCGGCCTAGTCTACACGCGCCCGGAGTTGGGCGCGCTGGTCTGGGAGTGGAGTCCCTTCGCCGCCGACTGGGGCGCAGGCTGGGGCATGGCCGGTCTCAGCGGCTGGTTCCTCTCCGGCGACACGGCGAGCGCCCTGACCTACAGCCTGTTCCTGGCGCATGTCCCGTGGGCCATCACCACCGCGCTGCTGCCCATCCTGGCGCTGCGCGGCCGCGCGCCCGCCACGGCCACCATGTTCCTGGCGCTGGTCATCGGCGGCATCGTCTACCCCATCGCCGACAACTGGGTGCGCGGCGGTGGCTGGCTGGCTGCGCTGGGCAACAACCTAAACCTGGGCCACGGCTTTGTGGACTTTGGCGGCGCAGGCACGGTCCATCTGGTGGCCGCGGGGCTGGCGCTGGCCGCGCTGGTGGTCTGGGCGCCCCGGCCGCCGCGCCGCCGCCTCCATGACCTCACCCTGCCCCCGGCGGAAATGCCCCTGCTGGCGGTCGTCGGCAGCCTCTTGATCCTGGCGGGGTCGCTGGGCTGGTTGTGGGCCAACCCGCTCCAACTGAGCAGCCTCAGCGAACTGGCGCTCATGCGCGGCAGCGTCAACATGATCCTTTTTGCCGGGGGCGGCATCCTCCTCCCCCTGGTCTACTCTTGGTTTGTCACGGGCAAAAGCGAACCCCTGTTGAGCGCGCGTGGGCTGGCCGCGGGCGTCGTCGCGGGCCTGGCTATCGGCCCCTTTGTCCAGCCCGGACCGGCCTTCCTGGTCGGCCTGTTGGCCGGTGGGGCCGTGCCCTTTACGCACTATCTGGCCGATGGGCTGCTGCGGCTGGACGACGCCACCGGCGCGTTGAGCGTCAGCGCGCTCCCCGCCATGATCGGCCTGCTGCTGCTCGGCGTGCTGGCCGACGGCGCGACCGGCCAGGGCTGGCAGACGACCGGCACGGACGCCTATCTCGGCGTCACGGGCCAGGGCGTTACCGGCCTCTTTGCGGCCCAGGGCTTCCAGATGGACTTCCCCGGCCAGCTCCAGGCGCAGGTGATCGGTGTCCTCACCTTGTCGCTATGGGGCTTCTTGGTCGGCATGCTCATCTGCGCGCCGCTGGGCGTGCTGTTGCACAGCCTGTTGCGCTCGACCGCGGCGACCCAAGAAAGCCGGCTCGACTTCGACACCGCCGGTAGCCCGCTGGGCGCGACGGGCGCGCCTGCCCGCGCCGCCCAGCCCGCGCGTGAACTGACCGGCGTCGGTGTCCGCCGCCCGGAAGACTAGACCGCGGGTAGTAAGCCAGCGCAGAGTGAATTTGGCCCAAGGACAAGGTCGGGTGCTGGAGATGTAGTTCCTCGGGACTCCAGCCGTAAGCCTTGTGGTCAAGCACAAGTTCCACGACCTTCATGGTCGTCCCCACAATCACGGGAACACCCGCCTGATTGCGGGACCCGGCACGGCAAACGGGCCACCCTCGCAGGCGGCCCGTTTGTTTCTGTCTTATAGTGGGGATGCCGGAGTGGCGATTCGCTAGCTCACCAGATGCTTCAGCGTACGCTGCCGCGGCGAAGGAGATTCACGATCGCCAGCAGGATGATTGCCCCGCCCAACGAAAGCAGCAGTGCGGGGACGCTGAAGTTGTCTTGATTGATCGTGCCGGTTCCGAACAACGGCGTGAGGAACAAGCCGGCCAAGAACGCGCCGACGATACCCACCACGATGTTGAGCAGCGGTCCCTGCTGCGCGTCGGTCTTCATGATCATGCTGGCGACCCAGCCGATGATCCCACCTACGATAATCCATACCAGGAAATTCCACATGCTAGATTCTCCTTATTCGTTCGCGAAACTGATCGATTGATAGTTCGGTGCCGCGTTTATCCGGTCACCACCGCCGCCCACTCCAACCGTACCGGGGACAACGTCCGCAGCCCATCCGGCACACCGGCGGGGAACTCGAGAGCAATCGCCTCTTGGATGGCGCGGATGCGGTTCCCCGGGTCGGGGTGACTGCTCAGAAACTCTGGCTGACTGCTCCCACCGCCGGCCTCACTCAACACCTCCATCACCACGACCAGCGAACGTGGATCGTAGCCGGCAGCGGCCATGAAACGCACCGCCAGCCCGTCGGACTGCAACTCATCCTCGCGGCCATATCGCATGTTCACGACCCGTCCGACGACCGCCGCGATTTGGGCTGCGGCCGCGCTGCTGGGGTTCTCCGGGTCGTAGAGTGCGACGCCCGCGGCCCCCGCCAGCCCCTGCGTCAATTGTGATTTGGCGATCTGCTCCGCCGAATGCCGTCCCACCACATGACCGATCTCATGCGCCAGGACCCCGGCGATCTCGCCCTCGGTATCCAGCAGCCGCAATAGCCCGCTGGTGATAAAGACCTGTCCCCCCGGCAAGGCAAAGGCGTTCACTGTGCGGTCGTCGGCCAATACATGAAAGTCAAACGGATACGCGGTATCGGCCGCGGCAGACGTTTCCACCAGGCGCTGCCCGATGGCGTCGATCTCGGCCTGCACCGTCGCGTCGGGGAGCAGCCCGCCAAACTGCTGCGCCATCTGCGGCGCGGATTGCAGCCCCAAGGCGATTTCTTCTTCCACCGACAGCGCGATGCGTTGGGTCTCGTCCGTGATCGGGTTGTACTCCTCCCGCGTGCCGAAATAGTAGCCGGCCAGTGTAATCACCACCAGCACCACGGCGATCAGAATTCGACCGCCGCCGCTGCGCCCGCGTACGGGAAATCGTCGCACCATACTCACCCCCTCTCGCAAAACAAATCTCGTCTCACAGGTAGATTCCCATGCGCCGCGACGATCGGCTTGCGGCGTTTTGGCAGCGCACGGTGTCTGCCAGTGTAGCCGTTGCGTGCGGCGGCGGACATAGGCAATGAGATAGGGGGTGGGTACAGATTTAGGTTCGCCCGTCTTCAGGGCGGCGGAAACACAGTGCGGAGAACAGGCGCGTGATCATGCGCCTGTTCTCCGCACTTAAAGCTGAGCCGGTCAGCTGGCGGGCGTGCGGTGGCCCCTAGGTACTGTCTGCAAAGCTCTTGTCACCCTGAGCGACAGCGAAGGGTCCCGGTGGCGCACCGGAGAAGGAGATGCTTCGCTACGCTCCTAAGGACACGCTGATCGTAGGTGCGGTTTTCCAACCGCACGAGTCGCCCCGGCGGTTAGAAAACCGCCGCTACTCAGCATGACAGCTTGCAGACACTACCTAGGCGGGCAGTTCGCTCTCACCTTCGGCATGGGCCAAGATGGCTTCCGGGGTAGGCAGGTCGCCCGTGGGGTCGCCCATATCCTTGCTGTCATCGCTGGTACTCATGACTTCCGACGGCAAGGAGGCGAGCGAAGGCGTCAACCAGAGGTCTTGGACGATGACCTGGAGCGCGCCGGCAATCGGAATCGCCAAGACTGCGCCGACGATCCCGTTGAGCGTACTGCCCGCGACGATCGCGATGACAATGACCAACGGGTTCAGCCCCACATTCGAGGCCATGATCTTGGGCACTAAGATGTTGTTCTCGAGGAACTGAAGTATGGCATAGAGAACCACCACCGCCGCTCCCACCCACGGCGATACCGTAAAGCCCACGATCACCGCGGGTACCGCGCCGATCAGCGGCCCCACCAGGGGAATCGCCTCGGTGATCCCCGCAATCAGCCCCAGGGCCGGGGCATAGGGCACGCCCAGAGCGAGCAAGCCTGCCCACGAGGCCGCCCCAATGATGACCATCAAGATCACCTGGCCGCGCACATACGCACCCAGTCGAAATTCCACGTCATTCCAGATGCCATGAATGCGCGACCGATGGGGCTTGGGGCTGAGCAGGAGTAGCAGCGCCAAGGTGGATTCGCGCGAGGTCAGCCAGTAGAAGGTCATGGTAAAGAGCAAGAGGGCCTGGCCCATGCCGACCGCCGTACTCTGCGTAATGGTCCAAGCCTGGCGCTGCACTACTTCGCCCGTCTGCGCGATCAGCGCGTTCACCTGGGCAGGGAACGTGATCACCGGGATCAGCACTTGGAACTTGTCCCAGCCAAAGACCGCCAACCGCGCGGCCAGCGTCGTCAGTTGGTTCGACAAGGTTCCCGACGTGACCAGCGACACGATAAAGCCGACGAGCGGCGGCACGGTCACCACAATCAACACGACTACCGTCACAATCACCATAAGGTAGACCAACAAGATCGCGACGCCGCGGTTCAGCCCCCGGTCACTGAGCGCGCCCACTATCGGCTTCACCGCAGAGGCAAAGATCACCGATCCCAGCAGCAGGAGGAGGATCTCGCTCATCTTCCAGAGGAAGAGCGCCCCTAACAAAGTCGCCAGCACCACCAGCATGGTTACGAACGTCTGTCGCGGCGTCATGGTCTATGTCCTTTGTGCATCGCGTGCTATGGACTCTGTGCGTGCGTACAGGTGTCCTCGCGCCAGTAAAGTGGCATTCGCGCCAACTGTCAAATACGCAGAATAGGGTGTTTTCATGTTGCAATAGCGCCAATCCAGCGCAATGCAGTTTGCGGGT
>CAYJQA010000405.1:0-5636 GCA_964372065.1 uncultured Litorilinea sp. | reverse complement strand
TCCACGGGCCGCTGCATTGGCCGGCAGCGGGGGTCGGATGTCGCGCACTGACCGCCGACTGACAGACTCCCAGTATAGCCACCCCGGCCCGACCTGTCAAATGCCCCGCTTCTCCGGTGGCATCTTAACAATGGGCGGCGCGCGCCCCGCCAGTCTGAACCGCATGGGGCGGCGGTCCCGCGCCGGTGAGACCGCCGCCCCATGTGCCTAGCGAATCACGGCCTGACCGCCCATATAGGGCCGCAGCACCTCCGGCACCACCACCGACCCGTCGGCCTGCTGATAGTTCTCCAAGATGGCGATGACGACGCGTGGCAGGGCCAGTCCCGACCCATTGAGCGTGTGGAGGTACTCGATCTTGCCGTCCTCCGTGCGATAGCGGATATTGGCGCGCCGCGCTTGAAAATCGCGGAACCAGGAGCACGAACTGACTTCCAGCCACTCTTGGCAGCCCGCGGCCCACACCTCGATGTCATATTTCATGCAGGCCACAAACGACAGGTCGCCCGTCGCGATCATCACCCGGCGGTAGGGCAGCCCCAGGCGCTCGGCCAGTGTCTCGGCGTTGCGCGTCAACGTCTCCAGTTCGTTGCGCCCGGCGTGGGGCCGCACGAACTTGACCATCTCCACCTTCTCGAACTGGTGGACGCGCTTAATCCCGCGCACATCCTTGCCCGCCGACACCTTCTCGCGGCGGAAACAGGGCGTATGCGCCACATAATAGCGCGGCAAGCTCTCCGCCGGGAGGATTTCGTCCCGGTGCAGGTTGGTCACCGGCACTTCGGCGGTCGGAATCAGCCAGTAGTCCTCCTCGGCGTCGCGATAGAGGCCCTCGCCGAATTTCGGCAAGTTGCCGGTCCCCACCATGCACTCCTCGCGCACCAGGTACGGCGGATAGACCTCCACATAACCATGCTCTTCCGTGTGGACGTCCAAGAACCAGTTAACCAACGCCCGCTGGAGCTTGGCCCCGGCGCCCTTGAGCACATAGAAGCGGCTGCCCGACAGCTTGACGCCCCGCTCCATGTCGATGATGTCAAGCTTCTCGCCCAGGTCCCAATGCGGCACGGGCGTAAAGTCGAACGCCGGCTTGGTCCCGTGCTCGGCCACCACCACATTGCCCGACTCGTCCGGTGCGACCGGAACCTCCGGGTCGGGCGGATTCGGGATCCGCAGCATGGCCGCGCTGAAGTCCGCGTCCACCTGGCGCAGCGTCACGTCGATCTGCTCGATCTCGGTCCCGATCCGGCTCATGCGCTCCTTGAGCGCGTCGGCCTCCTGCTTCTTGCCTTCGCGATAGAGCTGCCCCACCTCTTTGGAGCCGCTGTTGCGCTCGGCGCGCAGCGCCTCCACTTGGGTCAACAGCGCCCGGCGCTGCTCGTCCAACGCGAGCGCCTCCTCCCACGGGGCCTCGCGATCGCCGAGCTTCTGCATGGCGTCGGCCAGGGCCGCGCGATTCTCGCGCATCCAACGAATATCCAGCATGGCGTACCTCCTCTATTTCCTCGCTGACCGGTCGCGGCGGCGCGCCCGGTTGTTGCCGTATAAACAAAAACCCCACGTCCTCGATCAGGACGCAGGGATTGCGTGGTGCCACCTGAGTTTGCGCGACATGCTTCGCGCCTCAATACCCGTTAACGGCGGCGACCGCCCGGCCATTGCCTGCCGGGAACTCCGGAGGGGCTAACGTCGCGCCTTCCGATTGCCTCGCACCCACCGGCAACTCTCTGCACGGAGCGGTCGCGCGTCCTGTCCTCCATCATCATTTTGTCAGATGGTAGCACACGCCGCGGGCCGGTGTCAACCTATTGGCGGCGCGGCAAATCGGCGCTCGCCAGGTTCGGCAGACACGCCCATTCGGCCAGCCCATCATGGCGCGCCACGGCATAGGCGGGCAGCCGCAGATGCTCTACCAGCCAGTCCAGCACCTCCGGTTCCATGCGCTGCTCGGCGTCCAGCCGCACGGCCGGACGGCTCTCCTCGCGCCGCGGGCGATGGCTGCCGTTCAGCGCCGTCCCCGGCAGCGGCGTATCCCCGCGCACGACGCGGAACAGATAGACGCGGCGCACCGGCATGCCGGGAAACAGGTGATGGACAAAGAAGCGCACCACGTCGGCGGCGCAGACATACGCGCCGACGGCCGCCGGTTCACCGTCAACCGGCGCTTCGCCGGGCCGTGCGGGCACAGCGATCAGCCGCGGCGTCGTGGTCGGAATCTTGACGCGGGCCAACAGGCTCGGTGCGCCCATGCGCCGCGCGTCCGGCTTGCGTAGCTCCACCAACAGGTTCAGGCTTTCGCTGCTGATAAACGGGAAGGGCCGCCCCGGGTCAACCGCCAGCGGCGTCAACAGCGGGTAGATGCGCCGGTCGAAGTGCTGACGCAGCCAGCCGCGCTGCGCCTCGTCCAGCTTCACCACCGGCTGAATCGCCAGACCGGCGTCCGCCATATCCGGCAATATCTGGCGGCGCAGCAAGATCGCCGCCTCGACAAAGAGGGTGTCCACCCAACGCGCGACGCTCTCTGCCCGCGCAGACGACTGGAACCATTGTGCCTGCGCCGGGAGATGGACGGTAAACAGGTCGTCCACCTCGTCCAGCACTTGAACCAAGTCGTGCAGCCGCGCGGCCAGGGGCCGCTCACGCCGCGCCACGGCCTCGAGCGTCAACGCCGGCTGCACCAGCCACCCCGGCAGTTCGCGCGGTGATCCGAAGCAGCGGGCCAGGAGCGTTGAAACGGTGACTACTCTCCGTGAGGGTCGAGCTTTATCCGTGCTCCGGCGCACACGCGATATTCCAGGGAACAGCGGTCTGCCGGGCAAATGTGCTGGGTCGGTAGCCATACACCATCAATATTCGTTGAACACAGGTATCGAGTAACAAGCGTGGGACTGGCGCAAGCGAACTGTAAAAGCCAACGCTATCACACCCTAGACAGACATGCAAACCCCCAAAAACTGCCCCCGCTTGGCGATTGGCCCACGCGAAGCGTGCGATCCGCGTCCGGGAATCGGTTCTAGTCATCGTGTCATGCTAAACGAAAGCGAAGCATCCCCCGCCGCAAGCGCGCCGGGATGCTTCGCTATGCCCCGCATGGCCGTGCCGAACCTCTTGAGGACAGTTTCCGAAGTGTGGGAACGACGCCCCGCCGCGTCAGGTCGCGACCCACGCGGCGGGGCTGGCTCAACGAGAGGGTAGACTAGCGGCTTGCCGGCGTGTCCTGAAAGAGCGCCACGTATTCGCCGTAGCCTTCAGCCTCCAGGCGATCCACCGGAATGAAACGCAGCGCCGCCGAGTTCATGCAGTAGCGCAGCCCGGTGGGCGCAGGGCCGTCGTCAAAGACATGCCCCAAGTGCGAATCGCCGTGCTTGGAGCGCACCTCCGTGCGAACCATCCACAGCCGATGATCGTCGCGGGTCGTGACGTTGTCCGTCTCCAGCGGACGCGTGAAACTCGGCCACCCGCAGCCGGAGTCGTACTTGTCCAGCGAACTGAAAAGCGGCTCGCCGGTGACGACATCCACATAAATGCCGGCCGCGTGGTTGTCCCAATACTCGTTGCGAAACGCCGGCTCAGTGCCTTCCTGCTGTGTCACTTGATACTGCTCGCGCGTCAGCTTTTGGCGCAGTTCCGCGTCCGCGGGTTTGCTATATGTCTTCACGGTTATCTCCTGGTAGCAACGGCGGGAAGGCGACAGGCGCGATCCCTGCCCGGTTCCCGCGCTCCCCCATCCTATCTCACGGCGGCCATGCGTTCAGAGAGCAGGCTTCCCAACCGCCGCCTAGCGCGGCGCTTGCTCCACCGGCGTCGTGGAAAAGTGGATGAAGGGCCACACCTCCGGCACGTGCGAGTCCCAGACCCCATGCGCGCTCCACGCCCAGCCGCCGGAGTCGTTCGCCGGGGGCGCGGCGCGATAGGTGTTGAAGCGCGACAGGTCCATCCGCCAGGTGTCGCCGTCGCGCGGGGGCAGACTGCGCCCGTCCGCCTGCGCCAGCAGTTGCATCCCCGCCCAGGGCAGCGCCAACTCCACCGTCCACCCGCGGTCGCGGTCCGTATCGTCGTTCAGTGTGCCGTCGATCTGCACGGCCCAGGCCAGGCCGGGGAAGTCCCACGCCCAGAAGCCCACCCGCGGCCCACGCGGATGGGTCGTAAAGCCCACGCCGTTGAAGGGTCGTGCGCCCGGCGCGTCACGCGCAAACTCGGGCCGTCCCGCGTACTGGGCATAGGCTTCCTCCCAGATGTAGAAGCCCTCAAAGATCGTGCCGAACGAGTTGATCTCCAGTTCGTAATAGGCGTCTCGTCCGGCGATGAAGATCTCCACATCGTTGTCTTCCCAGATGTACGCGTCGCGCGCGGTCAGCGTGGCGCGCACCAGCGGCTCCTCCACCCAATAGGCGACGTAGAGACAGCGATCATCCCACAGCAGCGCGGCGCGCGTGTCATGGATCGTCGCCTCCCCGCTGACCAGGTCCACAAAACGCGGGGAGCGCGGCGCGGCCGTCCAGCACGCCTCGTCGGGCCGCCCGTCGATGACCGGCGGCGTCGTCACCCGATAGGCGGTATAGTGCGCGATACGCTCCTGCGGCCAGTGAAAGGGGTAGTCGTGCGCGGCCTGTTCCATAGTGTGCCGGTCTCCTATTGGGGCGCGCCCGGTTCGACGGGGCCGCCGTGGATTGCCCATTGGGTAATGCCGCCGTGCAGGCTGGCGGCGTGCAAGCCCTGCTCCGTCAGCCAGGCCGCCACGCTGTACGACCGGCTGCCGTGCGCGCAGACCACCACAATGGCGCGGTCGCGCGGCAGTTCGGCGAGGTGCGCCGGGATGCTGTTCATGGGGATATGGGTCGCGCCGGGCATACGCACCTGCCGCCACTCGAACGGCTCGCGAATGTCCAGCACCAACGGCGGGTCAGCCTGCGCCAACGCAGCGCGCAGGTCGTCTACCGTCACCTCAGCGGCCACCGTCTCATCTTCGCCGGCTGCCTGGTCGGCATTCACGATTACCGGCGGTCGTGGCGACGGCTCGGTCTGCCCCACCAGACGCCGGATTGCTTGCCATAGGCCCATACGTGCGGCTCCTCTATCCAGTGCGGTCGATTCACGAAAGTCAAGCGTCAAACGTATCGCAGGCCACTAGTCGAAACATAGCGCCTCTGGTATACTGCCAGACACTAGAGCATACAGGAGGTGTGCGTGAATGGCAATTGGAGTCGCAATGCGTTTGTCTACCTGCTCATCCTGGTAGCCGGCGCGACGCTCTTCTTCAACGTATACAAGCCCAACGAATCGCCCGAGCCGATCAGCATGAGCCGCCTCGCCGCGGCCATCCGCAGCGGCACGGTGGAAAGCATCATCGTCAACGAGCAGGAAGTCCGGGTCATCATCGACGAAAGCAAACCGCCGTTGATCTCTCGCCGCGAACCCGACATCCCGCTGACGCAAACGTTGATCGGTCTGGGGGTAACGCCGGAGCAGTTGGCGCGCGTCAAGATTCAATATGAAGCGCCCGGCAACAGCGGTAGTTGGCTGGCGCTGCTCATCAATCTGCTCCCGCTGGTCTTTATCGGCGGCCTGTTCTTCATCCTCTTTCGCCAGACCCAGGGCAGCAACAATCAGGCCCTATCGTTTGGCAAGAGCAAGGC
>CAYJQA010000404.1:3585-5643 GCA_964372065.1 uncultured Litorilinea sp. | reverse complement strand
TAGTCGCCGCGTTCGGTAAAGGACATAGCTGCTCGTATCAACAGCACGCAGGGACTGATTCGCAGTCCGATCCAGACAGTACCCGGCCCAGACGCTGCCGGTTGCCCAACCGGCGGATCGCGGGCCAGCGCACTGTCACAGAAAAACAAGGCGTTCAGCGCCTTCATTCTGCCCGCAGCGGAGCCGTTGCCGTGACGGCTCAGCGATCGGACCGTCGCCGGTTTTCTGTGACCGTGGCGAATCGCGTCTGGAGCAGCGTCGGGTTGGACTGGTTGGTGTCGCGCGACTGTGCCGTAGTCGCGTAGGGACGTTCTGGGAGCCACCGCCAGCCTACCCCGGCGGTCTGCTCCATCACGCTTCTGCCGTTTTCGCCCAAGTCACAACTGAACCTGCGGATTAGCCGTCACCCGGCGCACATGGCCTGCGCCCGGGAGCGACTGGTCGCCATCGGCTTCGCCTGCCGGCAGCCGCGCTCCACCCGGTCCGGGTGGTCGCGCCCGTCTGTCGACACTCTTGTATCTGCGAAGGGAGGCCGGACCATGGTCGATCCGATCGATTTGGAAAATGCCATGGAGCAAATCGATGGCTTGCTGCAGGCCGGCGACATGGACGCCGCGGCCGAGTACCTGCGCAACCTCCACCCGGCAGACAGCGCCGAGATGCTGGCAACGCTGGAACCGCAGGACCAGGCCGCGATTATGAGCCGCCTGGAGCCTGAGGAGTTGGCCGAGGTCTTCGAGCAGATGGACGGCGACGCCGCCGCCGAGGCAGCCCAGCAACTGGATATGGGCGTCATGGCGGACGTGCTGGACGAGATGCAGCCGGACGTCGCCGCCGATCTCATCGGCGAACTTGAGCCGGCCGATGCCAGCGCAGTCTTGCAGCAAATGGACGAGGCCGAGACGGTCGCGCCGCTGTTGGCCTATGACGACGACAGCGCCGGCGGCATCATGAATGTCGCGCCGCCTTCGCTGCGCCGCTATATGACGGTGGCCGAAGCCTTCCAGTTCATCAAGGAGCACTATCAGGATGCCAACCAGATCTTCTACCTCTATGTGCTGGACCGAAACGGCCGCCTGCTTGGCGTGGTCAATCTGCGCGCGCTGATCCTGGCGGAGCCGACGCAGACCATCGAAGAAATCATGCAGCGCGACGTGATCACGGTGCGCGATGTCATGGACCAGGAGGAGGTCGCACAGCTCTTTGCCCGCTATGACCTGCTCGCGCTCCCGGTCGTCGACGCCGACGACCGGCTGGTGGGTCTGGTCACGGTTGACGATGTGGTCGATGTGTTGGAAGAAGAGGCGACCGAGGACATCTATCACCTGGCGCAGGTCAGCCCGGACGCCCAAGTGTTCAGCCCGCTCTACGCGGCGCTCAAGAGCAGGCTGCCCTGGCTCTACGTGAATCTGGTCACCGCTTTCTTGGCATCGGCGGTGGTGGCGTTCTTTGAGGAGACCATTGCGACGGTGGCGGTCCTAGCGGTCTTCATGCCCATCGTGGCGGGGCAGGGAGGCAATGCGGGCAACCAGACCATGACCATCATCGTGCGCTCGCTGGCCCTGGGCGAGATTGACGTGCGCAGCGCCTGGCGCGCGATGCGGCATGAGGCGATGATTGGGGTGCTCAACGGGCTGTTGCTGGGCGCTTCGGTTGGCCTGGTGGCGTGGCTGTGGCAGGGGAAGCCCATATTGGGCTTGATCATCGGCGTGGCTATGTTGGGCAACCTGATCGTGGCCGCGCTGGCCGGTGTGCTGGTGCCGACTACGCTGCGGCGGCTCAACCTTGATCCCGCGTTGGCGTCCAGCATCTTCGTCACGACTGCCACAGACGTCATGGGGTTTGGGCTGTTCCTGGGGCTGGCGACGGTGTTCCTTCGCTGGCTGCTGTGAGGCGCTGGGGGCGTTGCGCCGAATAGACTGGTTTTCGGCTTACTTGACACGCCCCGGAAACTGTGGGATACTCAGCGCCAGCTAGGCAGGCGGCGCTTGACCGTGCAAACACCGGCCCGTGTCGTCCGGCCCAGCCTAACATCGCTATCCCATAAGAAGGAGGTGG
>CAYJQA010000404.1:673-3575 GCA_964372065.1 uncultured Litorilinea sp. | reverse complement strand
GGGATACTCTGCGCCAGCTAGACCAAGGATGAGTATCACGGAACATCGGCTCTTGGTCCAGCCTGCACACGCTATCCCATAAAGAAGGAGGGGGTGCTGATGGATAAACGTAGTCGCAGTATCCGTCCGGTAGCCTCACCTCTGGGGGTTTCCCTCTAAGGGTGCTACCGGACACTCACTGAAAGACGCTCCAGCCGCAAGGCTGGGGCGTCTTTCGTTGCTTGGCCAGTCACGGTTGGCGGTGGTGTCGTGATCGGCCGGGCCGTTGCGGCGGGATTACGGCGTGCGGGCACACCGGAAACCGAGACTGCGGTTGCGATCACTTGGTGCAGCACTGTTGCGGTTGGCGGCGCGCACGCCGTCGGCGGCGTTAATCCACGCCCCACCCCGCACAGCCCGCCGGCTGCCGCTGTCGGGTCCGGTGGGATGTGCCGCCAGCGCAACGGTGTAATAATCCTCGGCATACCAGTCACTCGTCCACTCCCAGACATTGCCCGCCATGTCCATGACACCCTCGGGACTGGCGCCTGCCGGATAGCTGCCGACGCGGCGCGTGTCGTCGGCGCAACCGGCCTGGTCGCCGGTCGCCGCGAAATTAGCCAGCGTACAGTCTGGAGCCTGATTGCCCCAGGGATAGCGGCGTCCATCGACGCCGCGCGCCGCCATCTCCCATTCGGCTTCAGTGGGCAGGCGCTTCCCCTCCCATGCGCAGAAGGCCGCGGCCTGGTCCCAATCCACGAAGATCACGGGGAAATCCGCGTAGTCCGGATTGCCGAAATAGCGGGCGCGTGTTTCTGACGCGGACGAAGTCGGCGCGGTGCAGACGCCGGCGTCAACACAGGCCTGGTAGCGGGCGTTGGTTACCTCAAACGTGTCAATGAGAAAGGCTGCCAAGTGGACTGCGTGCTGCGGCGTTTCGTTGGCAAGCTGCGCACGCGTGCAGCCGTCAGCGCCGGGGCTGCAACCGGCCAGCGCCGCTTCGATATCGGCGTCGCTGCTGCCCATCAGGAAATCGCCGCCAGGAATCGGAGTCTCATCGCGAAAGCCGCCGACGGTGGACTGTGCGACCGGTCGGAGTGAGAAGACGGCCGTCGCGGACGCGGCGGCATCAAGCGTCAGCGCGCAGACCGGCGCGTCGCCCGAACACGCCCCTTGCCAGCCCGCGAACAGGGAATCCGGGTCAGGCGTGGCGGTGAGCGTCAGCGTGATGCCCGCAGGGAACGCTACTTGGCAGGCGTCGCCGCAGTCAATACTGACCGGATCGGAGACCACGCGCCCTGTCCCGTCGCCGGCGGTGGCGACGGCAAGCGTGGCTTGTGGTTCGTCGGTCGCACGGACACAGCGGAATCCAGTCGTGTAATCTGCCCCGTCCGGGAAACCACCGCGACGCCAGGTGACGTGCAGGGTCTCGGGCAGGCACCACCAGCATCCGCCGCGTATGACGCGGCTTTCGCCATGTTCTGGACCCGACGGGTTATGCGGAGGCGCACTGCCATAGTAGTCCTCGGCGTACCAGTCGTTGACCCACTCGGATACATTGCCTGCCATCGTCATTACGCCGTAGGGGCTTGTATCTCCAGTGGAGTAACCAACGGGGGCCGTGTCGCCAACTTGGAATCCGTGCGGAGTGCCTATCCAGTAATTGAGTTTGGACGCCGAGGACTCGTTGCCCCAGGGGTAAACGCGGGCATCGTCGCCGCGGGCGGCTTTCTCCCATTCTGCCTCGGTCGGCAGTCGCTTGTCCTCCCAGGCGCAGAACGTCGAGGCTTGAGTCCAGTCCACGTTGACGACGGGGAAGTCGGCGAACTCCGGGTTACCATAGTAGTCGCGGCGCGTTAGCGTGGCGGCACTGCGCGGGGCGGTACAAGCGCCCGCGTCAACACAGTCCTGATAGCGGGCATTGGTCACTTCGTACTTGTCGATGTAGAAGGCATCGACAAAGACCTTGTGCTGCGGCGCTTGTGCCATAGCTTCATCGCTGCCCATTGCGAATTCGCCGGCAGGGATGCGGAGACTGGCGTCGGTATCATTAACATAAGACTCCGGCGGAAAGAACCTGCCTCCAACTCGCGCAGGCCCTGTGGGCAAGACGCACGCGGCCGCTGACACCAGCAGCAGTAGGGCCGGGAGGAATAACGCTGTCGGGTTGTGTGCCATGTTCCCTCCGAGCCGAGGTCCACTCGGCGCAAAGGATATTCGGATGCGATGCAGCGGCGAAGGCGTGGACCAACGCGATGTCACCAGGCGACCGCCCGGCGTTAGGACTATCTCCCATCTGCGACGCGGTGGTCAAACGGCCTTTGATTGACGTGAAGAAAACGAACAGGTGGCTGTACTTACGAGCATACGGCAGGCTGGAGCCGCGCACAAGGGTCAATTGTCACCTGTCGGATGCTGGGGGGCGGTGATAGAAATGTCAAACGTGGGCATAGTCAGGTCAGCGACCTTGCGCCGATCAAAAAGGCTCCGCGCCACCGGTTAGGGTGACCCGGAGCCTTTCCCACTAGTGCAATTGCAGGTAAGGGCGTCGGTGTTGTAATGCAGAGAGCATGGCAAGAGCACCGATCTATGTACGCACGTGACAGAAGAAGAACAGGCAGCCTTGATAGCTGGGCTGCGCTCACGGGACGCCTTCACACTGCGGCGCTGCCAGATATTATTGGCCAGCGCCCGCGGCCAACGGGCGTCGCAGACTGCGACTGAGTTGGGCTGCGATACGGACACAGCCCTCAACGCCATCAATGCGTTCAACCGGGATGGTCTGTCGGCATTGACACCTGGCTCATCGGTGCCGCATCGGATCGAACGCGGCTTCGACAGCGCAGCGGCAGAGAGACTACGGGCGTTGCTCCACCAGGGTCCGCGCAACTCCGGTAAAGCGACCAGCCTGTGGACACTGGAG
>CAYJQA010000404.1:0-663 GCA_964372065.1 uncultured Litorilinea sp. | reverse complement strand
GGGTTGACGCCAGAACGGGTGAGCCGCGAGGCCGTGCGGACAGCATTACAGCGGTCGGGTGTGCGTTGGAAGCGGGCCAAGCAGTGGATCACCAGTCCTGATCCGGCGTATGCGCGGAAATGAGAGACCGCGATCGCCTGATTGAACTCGCCACACAGCATCCTGAATATGCTTTGGGCTTCCAGGATGAGGTTTGGTGGAGTCGGGTCACGCAACCCACCCTTGCAGGCTTGGCGGGGGAGGGTGAGACGCTGCGTCTGGTCGAACAGACACCGGCAAAGGACGATCCAGACCCCAAGGCGTTGGCCTGTTACGGCTTGCTGGTCTCGTGTCCTGCCGCTCCTGACACGTTGCCGGAGCAGGTGTGGCTACGCTTGGTTGAAAGTCGTCCGGTGAGTACATTGACGACGCATTACCTGGAGTGGTGTTGTGCCAAACTGGAGAGCATAGGCAAGACCGCCTTGATTCTGATCTGGGACAATGCCTCCTAGCACATCAGCAAAGCTGTGCGCACCTGGATTCGCACCCACAATCACACGGTTGGGCAACAAGCCAGCGGTGTGCCCATCGTGGCCTTCTACTTGCCCGCCAAGAGTCCCTGGCCGGGGGCCCTTTGATGCGTGATGTGAATTAGAGAGCGAAGGGTGCCAGATGCCCAAAGGC
>CAYJQA010000403.1:0-5644 GCA_964372065.1 uncultured Litorilinea sp. | reverse complement strand
TCCTGGCGGTGCGTCCGGACATTTTTCACCTGTATGGCGGCTATCTTATCTCGGCTCGACCCCTGCTTGTCGCCTATGAGTTGGGGATTCCGTCGGTGGTGTCTTTGACGGAGTTCTGGTTTCTCTGCCGCCGCTTCACGATGTTGAGGAGCGACCGAACGCTTTCCTCACCTCCTCTGGACCCCGCCGTATGTGCGCGCTGTATCGGTGAAGAAAGGCGCGCCTATCGACTTCTGGGGCAACTAGCCCCCAATGTCATGCAGGCATACTGGCGGCTGCGGAGCGACCGGGTGCAGCAGTCCAAGGAGCGGACCAGCTTCCTGCTGGACGCGCTGGAAAAAGCCAGCGTGATTGTCAGCCAATCGCGGTTTGTCGGCGACATATTTGTGAAGGCTGGGTTTCCCCGTGAGCGGATCCACTTCTGCCGCCAAGGTCAGGAGTTCCCGCACCTTGAGGCCGAGGCGCCCAGCAAGACGCCTGCCCATACGTTGCGAGTCGGCTACCTGGGGCAGGTTGCCTGGCATAAGGGCGTGCATGTACTCGTCCAGGCGGTGCGCAATATCTCGTCTGCCAACCTCACGTTGCAGATCTATGGAGACTTGGGGCAGGAACCGGCGTATGTCGCGAGTCTGCGCCACCTAGTCGCAGGTGATCCGAGGATCCGCCTGGAAGGACGCATCGAACACGTCGGCATCAGCCAAGTCTACCGGGAGTTGGATGTGATCGTTGTCCCTTCCTTGTGGTACGAGAACAGCCCGAACGTGATCTTCGAGGCGTTTGCGCACCAAACCCCGGTGATTGCCGCGGATCTTGGCGGCATGGCGGAATTGGTGGAATCCGGCCAGAACGGTCTGCTGTTTGAACTGGGTAGCGCGACCGATCTGGCCCGGCAATTGCGGCGTTTGCTCGACGAGCCGGACCTACTCGCGGCGCTGCGCGCCGGGATCGGCCCGGTGAAGAGCGCCGGGCAGGAGATGGATGAGTTGGAAGCGATCTATGCGACGGTGGCGCGGGTCGGCGCGCCGGTGCGCTAGGCGGTGTGATGGATAGTCCCCGTGTTTTGATCATCGTCCTCAACTGGAACGGCGGCGACGATACGCTGGCGTGCTTGGCGTCGCTGGCGCAGTTGGACTACCCGGCGGTTGCCGTGCTGGTGGTTGATAACGGCTCCACCGATGCGTCGGTCGCTGCCATCCGGGCGGCGCATCCGTGGGTGCGCTTGATCGAGACCGGGACCAATCTGGGCTATGCGGGCGGCAACAACGTGGGTCTGCGCGATGCGCTCGGACAGGGCTTTGACTATGCGCTCCTGCTCAACAACGACACGGAAGTGGCCCCGGACTTTCTGACGCAGCTGGTGGCGGTCTGCGAGCAAGACGCCACGGTGGGGGCAGCCGGGCCGAAGATCTATTTGCACGACCGTCTCACCACGCTGTGGTCGGCGGGCGGGGTGATCGGCTGGCGCGACGGCGGTCGCACCATGATGCGCGGGCTAAACCAGCCTGACATGGGCCAGTTCGACGTGCTGCAGGAGATCGACTATGCGCCTGGGTGCGCCGTGTTGGTGCGCCGTCAAGCGCTGCTGGACGCTGGGCTGCTGGACGAACGCTTTGGGATGTATTACGAGGAGACCGAGTGGTGCGTGCGCATCCGCCGCGCCGGTTGGCGCATTGTCTACGTGCCGACTAGCCGGGTATGGCACAAGGTGCGCCTCGACCGGCAAGATTGGTCGCCGGCCATCACCTATTACATGGCACGTAACCGGCTGCTCTTTCTGCGGCTGACACGTGCATCGTTCACTACCTGGCTGCAGGCGGCGGTTTTCCAAGATCTGCGTACCTGGTTGAGCTGGCGTTTACGTCCCAAGTGGCGCGGCCGCGCGGCACAACGTCGCGCCTTATGCCACGCCTGGGGCGATTTCCTGCGCGGTCGTTTTGGCATGACTGGGGCTGTCAAGAGTCGCTTTCGCCCAAGACGAGGCTGAGGCGGGTTGACCGTTGTATGGTTGGGATGCCCATAGTATGACCATGCGGATTAGCCGCCTTGTGTGGCCGATGTGGCGTGGAATAAACCGGATGATCGATGATAGTCGGAGCCGCGAGCAGAGAACGGACTATGTATTTACTCTACGCAAAAGACAGGGCTGAGCTGGCCGATCGAACCCGATTATTTGAGCAATACATGGAGCCTTGTCTGAGGATCCTTGAACGCCATCCTACTCCCGCCGATGTGACCGCGGATCTTCCGGAGATCGCCGACTACCTCCAGGTGTGTCGATGGCCGTTCCGCAGACTGGAGTATTCGCTGGCGCTCCAAGTACTGCTCGACCATTTGAAGCCGGATGACAGCTACTTGGATGCCGGCTGTGGGGTTACTCCACTGGCGCACGCGCTTGCCGGCCGGGGAGTACGTTCCTACGGCTGCGACTATTCCGATCGGGTGATTCAGGGGCTGCGCCGTCTGGATATGGCGTCGGTCTACGGCACGCCGGTTGTCCATTCCTGTGAAGACCTGACCGCGCTGAGCTACCCAAGCGACTATTTTGACGCCATTTCCTGCATTTCTGTTCTAGAGCATATTCCTGCGCCGCACGATCAGACAGCGGTTAAAGAGCTGTTGCGCGTGCTGAAACCCGGCGGCGTACTAGTGGTTACGGTTGATTTTGAACCCACCGGACATAGCAGCGCGCACTATCAACGGATCCGGCATTATGTTCGACGTGCCGCCGCGCTCTTGGCCGGCGGCCAACCATTCGAAGTGTACAGGGCCTATCGCCGCCGCCGAGAGGCGACGGCGGTCGTTCAGAACGGGATGGCGCGGGTACCACGCGTGGCGAATGAGTGCTACCGCTTCGAACACTTGGCAACGGACATCGCGCCCTTGCTACAAGGGTATGAGCGTGAGCTTGCCGTCCCCTATAGCCGTGATATCGGGAACGTCGAGCCGGACCGCGCCGCCGCCTTCTGGGCGCTTGGACAACCCGGCAAGGAACCACAAGGACGCACTGTGCTGCCGGTAGGATGGGTCGTCGAGAAGTCTGCTGTACTGACCTCTGCGTGACCCCGGTTCCAGCGGCTCAGGGATGTCTGCCGACCCCATTTGGCGACCAGATATGCGCAACGCATTGACTTGCATTGTGTAGGGCGTTTTTGTGTTGCATGGCGCCGCCGAAATACAAGCAAAGTTGCGTTCGTTGTGCAGTTCGGTATCATTCGGGTGGCGACTTCGTTGCATTATGTAGAGTGAACGGACGACGAAATGCCTCGCTTTTGTCCCGAACAGGGTATAGTCTGACACATTCTATTGCCGGAAAAACGAAATTGCAACATGAAAACGCCCTGACGCTGGACGTGCGGCTCTGGCTGCTGGCGCATCCATGCGTGCGCTTGCTCTTTCAGCCGACCTACGCCCCTTGGCTCAATCTCATTGAACCGTAGTGGAAGACCCTGCGTTCATTGGCCCTCAAGGGACGCTGTTTTGACGAACTCAGCCAACTGGTGGCTGCCATTCAGTAAGCGACTTGTTACTGGAATAACCATCGTCGACCCTAGGTTTGGCGTAAAGCCGACTAACTCATTTTACTTGCCGGATACAGCACTAAGGAGATCGCTGCAAAGCTCGCAACATGCGCATCGGCATAGATGTCCGCTATCTCTCTCACGGTCTCGTGGGCGGGGTGCACAGCTATATCGCCAGTTTTCTGCCGGAGTTGGTCGCCTTGACCGGCGGGCATCAGCTCTTTCTGTATGCCGACACCAAGCGACCTTTGGAACTAGCCGAACTGCCGGGGCATGTGACCGTGCGCTACCTGCCCTGGCGCAGCCCGTTGTCCAGCGTGTGGAACGATTTCACCGTGCGCCGGTGGATGGCTGCGGACGGCGTGGAGGTTGCTCACTTCCCGGCTAACTGCGGTTTTGGCCCGGACGGCGCGGCGACGGTGATCACGCTCCACGATCACATCAACATTCTGCCGCTGCGTGAAATCGTGCGCGGGCATCGCAAGGACCCACGCACGTTGGCGATGATAACCTACCTGCACTTCATCACGGTGGCGTCGCTGCGCCGGGCGGACTTACTCCTCACGGTCTCAGCCTATGCCAAGGCCGAAATCGCCCGCCACAGCCATTATCCGGCGGCGCGGATTGTGCCTATCCCGCACGGGCGCGACCCGCATTTCGGGCGCATCGACGACGCGCTCCGGCTGGATGAGGTGCGGACGCGCCATGGCATCCAGGGTCCGTTTGTCTTGGCCGATGCGCTCAAGAACCCGGTCGTGTTGGTGCAGGCGTGGACCCGTTTGTCGGAGACGCTGCGGCGTGACTATCGGATCGTGTTCTTCTCGCGCAGACCGGATCCGCTGCCCGTTGTGCACGAGGCGGTGTCCAGGGGCGACGCGCAACTGCTCGTCAATCCCAGCCGGGAGGACCTGAATGCCCTCTATAGCATGGCCGACGCGTTTGTCTTTCCTTCCTGGATAGAGGGCTTTGGCATGCCGGTGTTGGAGGCAATGGCCTGTGGTGCACCGGTGATCGCTTCCGACCGCCCGGCCATCCCGGAGGTTGCCGGCGACGCAGCGCTGTATGCCGATGCCAAAGACGCCGATGCATTGGCTCGGCACATCTGCCAAGTTCTAACGGAGCCGGCGACGGCGGCCGACTTGCGCGAGCGCGGTTATCGGCGTGTGGCCCAGTTCGCCTGGCCCAAGACGGCGCAAGCGATTCTGGACGCTTACGCCCAGGCCGCCAACCTGCGGACGTCACCGCATTCCGTTGCCGTGCCCGTGGGATAAAGCCCATGCGTATTCTATTTCTCTCACGTTGGTTTCCTTACCCCGCCGACAACGGGTCCAAGCTTCGCGTCCATAACTTGATCCGGCAGTTGGCGCACCAACATGAGGTGACGCTGGTTTCGTTTACCGAAGCGGATGTCACCGCCGCGGCGCGGGCGGTCATGGCGCAGCTTTGCGCCGCCGTCCACACGGTTCCCTATCGGCCGTTTCAGCCTAACCGTTTGACGGCGGTGGCGGGGCTGCTGTCGCCGCGGCCGCGCTCGGTGGTGGATACCTACAGCGCCGCCATGGTGCGGCAAGTCCAAGATACGGCGGCGCGGGTCAAGCCGGACTTAGTCATTGCTTCTGAGATTGACATGGCACCCTATGCCTTGCTTGTGTTGGGAGCACCCCGCATCCTCGATGAACTACAACTATCTGTCCTACGCGAGGCTGCTTTCCATGCACGTAGCCGGGTGGCCTGGTTACGTCGCACATTGACCTGGTGGAAGCATGCGCGCTATGTGCGAGACCTCTTACGGCACTTCGACGGCTGCACTGTTGTCTCTGACCGTGAGCGTCAGTTAGTAAAGCAGCTTGCACCGGACTCGCTGCTGGTGCGCTGCGTACCCAACGGCGTCGATCTAGCTCATCTCTCCGGCGACTTCGGTACGCCGCTCCCCGACACGCTGATTTACACGGGGGCGCTCACCTATTCCGCTAATTTGGACGCTATGCGCTATTTCGTGGGCGATATTTTACCGCTTGTCTTGGCAGCCAAGCCGGGGGTGCGGCTGGCGATTACGGGGGCGACGACGGGTGTCCCGGCCGACCGGCTGCCGATTCACCCGCAGGTGGACCTGACGGGTTATCTAC
>CAYJQA010000402.1:0-5646 GCA_964372065.1 uncultured Litorilinea sp. | reverse complement strand
TCTTACCCGATTACGCCTCTCTTTCCAATTTCCACCGAATTCCCTCACACTACCTAGATTTGTCTACGATTGACACTCCCCGCCGCATCTGTTATAGTCAGTTCGACAATTAGACAACTGTACCTGGAGGGGTGCGCTTGGCTGTTCAGCGCACAAAGGGGGAAGCCGGTGGCGTCTCGGTCGAGACCAGTCCGGCGCTGTCCCGCAACGGTAGGTCGCCGCAGGTAGGCGACGAGTCCGGATACCCGCCCCTTCGGTTGCTGGTTGCCACCTTCGTGGAAAAGGGGGGCCGCGCGTGAATAGACCAAGCGCCCGCCGACTAGGCGGGTTTTTCTTGTCCGGCTCTCTGGCGCGTTGCGCGACGACGCGGGCGGCGCATGGACAAGGAGCCGGAAACTTGTTGGAACCGCAGCAAACGCCCTCCGTGATCCCCCCAGCGCCGCCCCACGCGGCCTACAGCCGCCATCTCTTTCTGTGCGCCGGGAGCTATTGCGACCCGGACGGCGAGGCGCAACGCCTCTATCAGTTGTTGGCGGAAAAACTCGGCAGCCTGGGCCGCTATGAGAACCCGCAGCGGGTCAAGCGGGGCCTGGCCGCGTGCTTGGGTGTCTGCGCCGGAGGACCGCTGCTGGTGGTCTATCCCGACGGCGTTTGGTATCACCATGTCACCGCAGCGGTGCTGGAGCGCATCATCGAAGAACACCTCAAGGGCGGCGTTCCGGTGGCCGAGTACGTGTTTCATCAACTGACGCCCACCGCGACGCCGGTCACCACTACGACGACGACCACTCCGCCAGAGTTGCCCCCTTCACCAACGGGCTAGGAACTGAGAAGTAAGTATGACTGCCAACACGGCTGTTAATATCGAGGAGGGCCTGCCCACGCTGCAGCAATGGGTGGATCGGATCGGCTCGCTGGACCCGGTGGCGATGGCTGCGGTTCGCTTTCGTCAAGACCGCCTGACCAAGCCGCATGGCGCGCTGGGCCGTCTGGAAACGCTGGCCGAGCAGATCGCCGGCATCACGGGAGAGGCGCGCCCGCGGCTGCACCACAAGGTGATCGTGGTCATGGCCGGTGACCACGGCGTGGTCGCCGAAGGCGTGAGCGCCTACCCGTCCAGCGTGACCGGGCAGATGGTGCTGAACTTCTTGGCGGGCGGCGCGGCCATCAACGTGCTGGCGCGGCAGGTGGGCGCGCGCGTGGTCGTGGTCGATATGGGCGTGGCAAGCGAGTTGCCGGCCGGGAGCCCCCAAGACGCGGCGCTGATTTCGTGCAAGGTCGCGCCGGGGACGGCAAACCTGGCCGTGGGGCCGGCCATGCGCCGCGACCAGGCCGTGCAGGCGATCCTGGCCGGGGCCGCGGTGGTGGAGGGCGAGATCGCCCGCGGGCTGAACATTTTGGGCACGGGCGAGATGGGCATCGGCAACACGACGCCCGCCGCGGCCATCGCCGCCGTGCTGACCGGCCGCGACCCTACCCATCTGGTGGGCCGCGGGACCGGGTTGGACCCCGCCGGGGTGGCGCATAAGGCTGAGGTTGTGCGCCGCGGCCTGATGACCAACCGGCCCGACCCGACCGATGGGCTGGACGTGTTGAGCAAGGTGGGCGGCTTTGAGATCGCCGGGCTGGCCGGCGCGATCTTGGCGGCCGCGGCCCACCGCTGCCCGGTGCTGGTCGACGGCGTGATCGCTACCGCCGCGGCTATGATCGCGGTGCTGTTGGCCCCCCAGGCGCGCCCCTATTTGATCGCGGCGCATCGCTCCGCCGAACCGGCCCACGACGCCATGCTCACGTGGCTGCGGCTGCAACCGCTGCTCGACCTGGGGCTGCGGCTGGGCGAAGGAACAGGCGCGGCGCTGGGCATGCAGATTTTGGATGCCGCCTGCCGCACGCTGGACGAGATGGCGACCTTTGGCGAGGCGGGCGTGGACGAGGCGCACGAGGAGGCGGCATGACCATCCGGGAGTGGCGCAGGCTCTACCGCATGGCCGGCGCGGCGACGCTGGGCCTGGCGCTCACGCTGGCGTTGGCCGCGTGTCTGGGCCAACCGGCCGGCCAAGCGGACAAGCAGGCGACGGTCGTCGTGCAGCTTGACGATACGGCTGCGCTGGCGCGGCGGGTGAGCTTTAGCGCGCCCATCTCCGGCTTGGCCGCGCTGCAAGCGACCGGGCTGGCGTTGGCGACCGCGGACACGGGCTGGGGCACGGCGGTGTGCAGCGTCGCGGGCGTGGGTTGCCCCGCCGACGACTGTTTCTGCGCGGGCGACCGGTTCTGGGGCTATTCCTATTGGGACGGCGCAAGCTGGCAGGAGTATGGCGTGGGCGCAAGCCAGAGCGTGATCAGCGCCACCGGGCAGGTGGAAGGCTGGCGCTGGGGCGCGAGCGCGCCGGGAACGCCCTCGACGTTGATCGCCGCCGCGCGCGCCGAGGCCGCGCTCGACGCGCTGGCGTGGCTGGCCGGGCAGCAGGCCGCGGATGGCGGCTATGGCGGCGCGGGCGCGAGCGTGGAAATGCTGCTGGCGCTGGGGGCCAACGGCGAGGACGCCGCGACCTGGCGCGTGGACGATGGCCCGTCCCTGCTGGACTATATCGCCGCCAACGGTGCGGGTTACAGCCGGGAGAGCGTGGCCGGGGCGGGTAAGCTGGCGCTGGCGCTGACCGGCGTGGACGGCTGTTGGCCCGCGGACGCGCTGACGCCGAGCGCCTACTTTAGCCCGACGCTGGGCGCGCTGAGCGCCGACGCGGGGCCGTTGGCGTTGGGCATCCTGGGCGCGCTGGCGCTGGACGAGCCGCTGGCCGACGGCAACGCGGCGCATCTGATTAGCCTGGCCCTGCCGGACGGCGGCTGGGAATGGGCCCCCGGGTGGGGCGGCGACAGCAACACCACCAGCCTGGCGATCCAGGCGCTGCTGGCCGCGGGGACGCCCGCGAGCGACCCCGCCATCCATGACGGGTTGGCCTTTTTGGCTGCGGTGCAGTCCGCGCAGGGCGGCGTCGCCTATGACACGACGACCGGCGAGGCCGACGCCAACTCGACGGCCTTTGCCATCCAGGCGCTCTTGGCCGCGGGCATCGGGAGCCCACCGGGCGCGACGACCTGGGCGCGTTCCGGCGATCTCTGGCGTTACTTGCTGGACTTGCAGACCGCCGACGGCGCGTTTTTCTGGCAGGCCGGCCAGAGCGAGCCAAACGCGCTGGCGACCCAACAGGCGGTGGCGGCGCTCTTGGGGCGGCCGCTGCCCCTGCGTGTGGCTGCGCTGCCGGTCTGCCCGGCGGGTGGGTGATGGCGCGGCGCATGGTCGCGGTCTGCGTGCTGGCGTGGGCGCTGACCGTGCTGCTGCCCCGGACGGCGCTGGCGCAACCGCCGCATCAGGCAGGGCTGGTGGTCGTCCACGGCGACGGGCGCGTGGTCAGCCGGTGTGTGGGCTTCGACGAGGACCGCATCAGCGGCCAGGAGTTGGTGAGTCGCGCCGGGCTGGAGCCGCACATGGAGGCCACGGCCATGGGCGCATCGGTCTGCCGCCTGGATGGCGAGGGCTGCGCGGCCGGGAGCAACTGCTTCTGCCAATGTCTGTCGTCGCCGTGCATCTACTGGTCCTATTGGCGGTGGGACGGCGCCAAGTGGGAGTATTCGGCGCTGGGCGCGGGGAGTACCACGGTTGCCGACGGCGGCCTGGATGGCTGGGTCTGGGGCGAAGGCGTGGTCGGCCGCAGCGCCGATTTGCAGCCGCCCGCGCTGGCCTTTGGTGATGTCTGTACGGGCGATAACTGGACGCTGGGGCAAGCGGACGCCGGAGCTACCGGCGCGGCTGGGCCGGTTTGGCTGTGGGCGGCGTTGATCGCCGTGATTCCGTTGGGTGCAGGGGGTTGGTTGTTATGGCGGCGGAGGTAAGCGTGACGACAGCAACTTGGGGGGAGCGGGTCAGCGCGGTCGCGGTCTATGGCGTCACGACCGTGGTCGGGCTGGTCGCATTCTTCTATCCCTTTTGGCTGCCCGCGGTGGAGCAGACGGGCCAAAGCGGTCTGGCTCATAGCGGGGACGCCGCGCTGGTGCTGACGCTGCTGGTGGTGCTGGCCTTTGCCGTGCTGCTGCTGGAAGTGCAGCGCGCCGCGCTCAGCGCCAAGATGGTCGCACTCCTGGGCGTGCTGGTGGCGATCAACAGCGTGCTGCGTTTTGCGGATGCGGCGCTCCCCGGTCCCGGCGGCTTTAGCCCCATCTTTGTGTTGATCATCCTGGGCGGCTATGTCTATGGGGCGCGCGTCGGCTTTCTGATCGGGGTGCTGACGCTGCTGGTCTCGGCGCTGATAACCGGCGGAGTCGGACCGTGGCTGCCCTTTCAGATGTTTGCGGCGGGCTGGGCCGGAATGAGCGCGGGCGCGCTGCGTCCGTTGGCGCGTTGGCTGGGCCGCGGGGAAGTGTGGCTGCTGGCGCTCTTTGGCGGCGCATGGGGGCTGCTCTTTGGCGCGCTGATGAACATTTGGTTTTGGCCTTATGTGACGGGCGGCTCCGACCTCTATTGGACGCCCGGTATCGCGGTCTGGGAAACCGTGCGCCGCTATGCGCTCTTTTACGTGACGACGTCGTTGGTCTGGGACATCATGCGGCTGGTGGGGAATGTGGTGCTGATCCTGGCTTTTGGCCCGGCGCTCCTCAAGGTGTTGCGCCGCTTCCAACAGCGTTTTGCCTTTGTGCATACCCCGGCGCTGCCCCGGCCCGCCGGTCAGGAAGCGCCCCGCGGCGTCTATGCCCCCGCTCCGCTGGAGGGCCGTTCGTGAGGGGCGAACCCGTCGCCATCCACGGGCTGGCGTGGCTGGCCTGGCTGGCCGCCGTCTTGACCCTGACAACGCTGACGCGCAACCCGTGGTACCTGGCGCTGGCGCTGGCGTGGCTGGCGGTGGTGGATGCGGTCGCGCGGCGACAGCCTGTCACTGGCCGGACCGCAACGCTCTGGTCGCCGCTGCGGTTCGGGCTGTTCGTGGTCCCCATCACGGCGCTCTTTAATGTCGCGACCGTCCATGTGGGGACAACCGTGCTGGCGCGGCTGCCGCAAAGCTGGCCGCTCTTCGGCGGGCCGTTGACGGTGGAGGCGTTGGTCTACGGTGGCCTCAACGGAGTGGCGCTGACGGGCATTTTTGCCGCGTTTACGGTGGTGAACCGCATGTTGCCCGTACGCGCGATTATCCAACTGATCCCGCGCGCCTACTATCCGGTGGCGGTGGTGGCGGCGATTGCGCTGACCTTTGTGCCCGCGACGCTGGTGCAGTGGCGGCAGATTCGCGAGGCGCAGGCGGTGCGCGGGCACCGCCTGGCCGGGTTGCGGAGTTCGCTGCAGCTGTGGCTGCCCATGATGACGGGTGGGCTAGAGCGGGCGCTGCAACTGGCCGAGGCCATGACCGCGCGCGGTTTCGCCGCCGACGAGGACACGCCCGACCCGTGGACGCGGGTGGCGGCGCTGGTGGGGCTGCCGCTGGCGCTGGGCGGGCTGCTGCTGCGGACGGTGTGGGGGCAAGGCGCGCTGGGGCTGCTCCTGGTCGCGGCGGGGATGGGGCTGGTCGTCGCGGCGCTGGTGGTCGCCGGGCGGCGGCATCCCCACACCCGCTATCGCCCGGCGGTGTGGCGGCCCCACGATTGGGCGGTGGCGGGGAC
>CAYJQA010000401.1:0-5674 GCA_964372065.1 uncultured Litorilinea sp. | reverse complement strand
TCTCTGCGCTTTGCCAGCGCAGCCATGAATCGTCGCGGCAGACGGTAGGCGCTCTCATGCGCTAACCCCAACACCATCCCAAAGACAAGCAGCGTCGTGGTCAGCAGAAAAAAGATGGCTTCCTCCACGGGCAACACCCCGCCCAGCAGTATGCCCGATGTCAGCGTCGGGTTGATGGTCCACGTGCCGCTGTGAATCGCAAAGGCATCCACGCCGCACAGATAGAGCGTTGTCGACGCAAGCGCGAGGGTGACGAGACGCCGATGGCGCCAGAGAATATCCGCGCCGACGGCGACTTGCAGAGCAATGGGAGGCAGCACCCAGACCAATATCAGCGACAGGTAATTGCCCGGCTGCCAGCCTGCGGCCAGCAGGGCGACCGCAGCCACCCAGGCTGCGCCGGCCACGGCCGCCGACACAACACGGATGCTCCGCCCGGACACGCGCGACGGGCCGGCAGGCAGGCGGCGAGCCAGAAACAGCAGCCAGAGACCGGCCAGCACCGGTTGCAGCACAAAGAACGTGTATTCCTCCAGCGGCACCCAGCCCAACGTAATCCCCGTGACCAGCGCCGGGTCATACCACCAGACGCCCGTCGCCACCAGGTAGTTGTCCCACGGTGTGGTGTAGGTCAGAGCGACGATGGCGTGGGCGGCCACCACCAGCCCGGGCGGCAGTAAGCCGAACGCGGCCGGCAGCTTCACTCCCCGCCGCCAGTCACGATAGGCCAGCACGCCCAATACCACGATGGGAATGACCAAGAACCGCACAAGCACGCCGAAGTAGGTCATGCGCCTGTGGCCCCCGCCAGCGACAGCATCGACATCGTCTGGGGCGACGGGTCGCCGATCAGGTTTTCGGCGATAATCGCCGACGAGAGCACACCCGGCAGACCGGCTCCCGGGTGCGTCCCTGCGCCCACGAAATACAGATTCGCAAAGTCCTCCGACCGGTTGTGCGGCCGGAACCAGGCGGACTGGGTCAGCGTCGGCTGCAACGAGAACGCCGCGCCCTGATAGCTGTTCAGCACATTCTGGAAGTGCCGCGGATCGACAACATGCTCGGCTATGATGTTCGCTTGCAGGTCCGGCAGATAGTTATCCTCCAGGAACTGCATGATCGCGTCACGATAGGGCTTGGCCGCCTTTGCCCAGTCCACGCCGGAACCGAGATGGGGGACGGGCGAGAGCACGTAGAAACTCTCACAGCCCGGCGGCGCGACGGATGGGTCGGTCTGACTGGGCATGTGCAGATAGAGCGAAAAATCTGCGGCCAACTGCTGCCGGTCGAAGATGTCCGTCAACAGTTCCTTGTACCGCTTGCTCAGGATGATATTGTGGTGAGCCAGCCCTTGATCGCGGTACTGCCGCTTCGTACCAAAGTAGATGACAACCAGCGACATGCTGTACTGCATGCCGTCGAGTTTGCGGTCGGTGTATTTGCGCCGGTAACGCGCCGGGATCAAATTGCGGTAGGTATACGCCACATCGGCGTTGGAGACAATCTCGTCCGCGCCGTGCATCGTCCCATCGGCCAGGCGAATCCCGGTCACCCGGTCGCGCTGTGCGTCGTCAACCAAGATCTCCGCCACGTCGGCGTTTAGGTGCACCCTACCGCCCAGTTCCGCAAAGAGTCGCCCCATGGCCGCGACGATTGCGCCCGTGCCGCCCAGGGCATAGTGGATGCCCCACTCACGTTCCAGATAGTGGATCATGGCGTAGATCGACGGCGCGTCAAAGGGATTGCCGCCGATCAGGAGCGGGTGAAAGGTGAAACACTGACGCAGGAAATCGTCCTTGACGAACTGCGCCAGGTAGCCGTACACGCTCCGGTATGATTGCAGCTTGATCAGATCGGGCGCGACTTTCAGCATGTCCGAGAAATGGAGAAAAGGCTTGTCTGCCAGTTCGACAAATCCCTTCTGAAAGATCGCTTGGGTCGTCGCCATGAACTTCTGGTAACCCGCTTTGTCCGCCGGATTCCAGGCTTCGATCTGGTTGAGGATGTACGCCTCATCACCGTTGTAGCTGAAGCTGCGCCCCGTAGGGTCGAAGATGCGGTAGTAGGGGTCACAGGGGACCAAGTCGAAGTAATCCTCGCGCCGCTTGCCCGCGGCCGCCCACAGATCGTCGAACATAAAGGGCGCGGTGATCACGGTTGGGCCGCCGTCAAACTTGAAGCCGTCGATTTCGTAAACATAGGCGCGACCGCCGAGTTTGTCCTGCTTCTCGAACAGCTCGACATCGTGCCCCTTGGCAGCAAGGCGAATCGCGGCTGCCAAGCCACCGAAGCCACTACCAATCACAATGATTCTTGACATGTTTATCTTCCTGCCAATGAGCAGACCCAAGGTCTGATGGTTGTTTTTGCATAAGGCAATGTGCCGGCAGTGACGCTTGACGGCGGGGTCATTGCCGCTTACCGTGCGCAGCGATCAGACCGGCCCCATCGATACTCCCGCCCGCCGAGTGGACAATCGCGTCTGCGCCGCCTGCGAGATGCCCCCAGCCCTGGGAAGTCTTGGCAGCCCAGTCGTGTGTTCCGGGCGGCAGCTGAGTACGATGACTTCTTGGCCATCGCCGGCTAGACTCCGTGCCGGTCTCCGCCCGATTAAGCCGGTTCCCCCGGTGATGATCACCCGCATTGTACCCACCTTGTCTCTATCCTTGTGCGACGGATTGTCGCGACGAACTGCTCTGCCACCAAATGCCGGGCAGACGGCTTAGCTTGCCCCACAGCCCAACCTGTGCGCGCCGATGAAACACGTCGTAGTCGTGGGCCTCGATGTCGGCGAGAATTGCACGATACAGGTCGGCGGCCGCGGCAATCGCAAACCGCCCATCGGCATGCAACAACCCAATGCCGGGCCGGGCCTCATCAAAAAGGCGATGCACCCGCTCAATCTGGAAGCGCATAAAGGCCCGCCAGCGGTCGTCAACACGCCCCGCGGCAAGGTCGCTTTCACCTAGCCCGAACTCCGCCAGTTCATCCAGCGGCAGGTAGAGGCGACCCACCTGCCAATCCTCGCCAACGTCCCTCAAAATATTGGTCAGTTGCAGGGCGATGCCAAGCTTGACGGCATAGGGCAGCGCGCCACGGGTGTCAAAGCCGACAATGTGCATGGACATCAGGCCGACCGTGGACGCTACCCCATAACAGTACTCCGTCAACTCGTCGAAGGAGGCATAGCGCGTTTGAGCCTGGTCGCGGGCGACCCCGGCGATCAACTGGTCGGCGTACCCGCGCGGGATACGATGACGCGCCTGTGTGTCGGCCCATGCCAGCGGCACCGGATCGTGCGCCGCCGGATCGGGATGGCTCAGACGCGCGCGCCAGTTGGCGAACAGAATATCGGCTTGGGCATGCCCCACCGTTTCGTCGACCAAATCATCGGTAGAACGGCAGAAGGCATACAGGGCTCGCACGGCGCACCGTTTGTCCTTGGGCAACAGCGCAGAGGCCAGGTAGAAAGTCCGGCTGTACGCACGGGTGATGCCGGCGCAGTAATCGTATGCGCGCGCCAGTTCAGCCGCTTGAGCGTCTATGTGGCTCTCAATCGCCGGGCTGGCGAGTGCTTCGTGCGCCCAAGAAAGTAGCTGGTGCTCCCATGTCGCAGGCTTAACGCTCATCGCTTTCCTCCCATCATTGAAGAATGATGGACAGACAATAGCACACGAACGCGACAATGTCAAGGTATTGAACAATATTTGCACAATATATATGGACATTGCTGCGACTTCGGTGTATACTGTGCGTAATCTCGAGCAACGCAAAGGAATGACGATGAACCTACACCTAGATGAACTCGCCCCGGACAAAGAGCCGCTCTTCAACATTGGGGCTGTATCCCGCATGACCGACATCCCCGAAGCCACCTTGCGGATCTGGGAACGCCGCTACGCCTTCCCCATGCCTGCCCGCACGACCGGCAGACATCGCCTCTACTCGCAGCAAGAGGTGCAGCGCCTACAGTGGGTCAAGCAGCGGGTTGACGAAGGGATGCAGATCAGCCTGGCCGTGCGCACTCTCCAGCATATGGTGCGCGGCGCGGGCGTGAGCTTGCCCGTCATGCCCGCGCTTCAGCCGGTCGCCCCGGATGAAAGCGAGGGGGATGCCTTAGGCGTGTTCCACCGGCGGTTGGTCGATGCCTTGCTGGCGCATGACACAGGCCAGGCCGATCAGGTCATCGCGGACGCGTATGTGGTGTTCCCCATCGAATCGCTTATCCTAGACGTGATTGGGCCGACGCTGCATGTGATTGGCGAAGCTTGGAGCGCGGGGCAGATTGATGTGGCAACCGAGCACTTCGCGACCAACCACCTGCGCCACCACCTGCTCTTGTGGATGCGGTCCGGGCCACCGGCCTACCACATGAACCCGGTGGTGCTGGCCTGTGCGCCGGGGGAACTCCACGAAGGCAGCCTCCTCATGCTGGCGGCGTTGCTACAGCGCCGCCGCTGGCCCGTCATCTACCTGGGACAGACCATGCCGATTGGAGAGCTAGCCGCCTTCGTCGAGGCGGTAGCGGCCACTGTGATTGTGTTCGTGGCGATGACCGAGGAAACGGCGCGTGGATTAGCCGAATGGCCGCGTTGGCTGCCCGCCGTCGCGCAGGCCGGGCGCCCGGCAGTCTGCTTTGGTGGGCGCGCCTTCCAACATCGACTGGCGTTGACACAGAGCGTGCCCGGAGTGTGGCTGGGCGCAACGCTGCACGAAGGGATTGCACGGCTCGACCAAATGTTGGAGGAAATCAACCGTTGATGACGGACTAGCACCGTCGCCGCGCCCTCACATGGACGCCGGGATGAGGCTCAAGCGTAGCGCCCATGTGCAGATGGATGGGATGTCCGGTGAATTCCAGATCGTAAATCTGGAGAATGCGCGCCAGGACGGTTTTCACCTCGACCTGCGCGAAGGCCATGCCGATGCAGTTGCGCGGGCCGCCGCCAAAAGGCAGAAACGTGTAGGGCTGGCGCGACTGTTCCGGCGCAAACCGTTCGGGGATGAAGGCGGCGGGCTGCTGCCAATACCGCGCGTCACGGTGCGTCAGATAGATGGAATAGAGCACGCGTTGCCCGACTGGAATCTGATAGCCCTGAAACTCCAGGCTGCTTGCCGCGATGCGCGACCCAAGGTGCACGGGCGGATAGAGACGAAGCGTCTCGTTCATCACCTGATCGAGATAGCGCAGTTCGCCGATGTGCGCAACGCTCGGCGGGCCGGAGCCGAGCACGGCGTCAATCTCACGTTGCACCTTGGCCTGAACCTCCCGGTGGCTGGACAGCAGGTACAATGCCCAGCTTAGAAGCGCCGTGCATGTATCGTGCCCGGCGATGATCATGGTCAACAACTGGTCGCGGATCAATGCTTGGGGCATACCCGAGGCGATCAATTGACTCAACAAATCGTCGCCGGGCGCGGCGCTGCGCAGGCGAATGATCCGGTACAGATAGTCATCCAACTGTATGCGCGCCCGCTGATAGCCAGGACGCGGCGCATCACGCCACAGAACCCACACGCCGGGCGAGATATAGCGCAAGGTTCGCAGAATCGCCTGCCATAGCCGTTGGAGTTCTGGCTGAAAGTCGTCGTCAAACAGCGTTCTCGTCAGAATAAGCAGGGCGATCTTGCGCGTCTCAACCAACATGTCCAGTGGAGCAGCGCGCCAATCGTC
>CAYJQA010000400.1:0-5678 GCA_964372065.1 uncultured Litorilinea sp. | reverse complement strand
AAGGTGGTTCATCCGAAAACCGGGCCGCTCATCCTGCTGGCGCGCAACCGTTACAGCGCCGAGTTTGGCCAACGGGTCGCCTTTGTGGCCGCCGACAAACAGCCGCACGGCTTGACAGCCGACCGTGCCGAATTTCTTGGCCGTTTAGGATCGCCGGTTCGTCCCGCGGCTCTGGAACGCTTCGGCCTAAGCAACCGCGTCGAGGCCGGTTCTGATCCTTGCGCCGTCCTGCAAGTTCATATTGACCTGGCTCCGGGCGCGCATGAAGAGATCTGCTTTCTGATCGGGCAAGGTGCGGATCGGCAAGCGGCGCAGACGTTGATCCAGCGTTTTCGGAATCCACAAGAGGTGGATGCAGCCTGGCTGGCGACGCAGGCAATGTGGGTAGAGACGCTGGGCACAGTAACGGTTGCGACGCCTGATCCCGCCATGAATCTACTGCTTAATCACTGGCTGCTCTACCAGACGCTGGCGTGCCGCATGTGGGGACGCTCTGCGCTTTACCAGTCGAGCGGCGCGTATGGCTTCCGCGATCAGTTGCAGGACGCTATGGCCCTGATCTATGCCCGGCCCGAACTGGCACGTGAGCAGATCATGCGCGCGGCGCGCCACCAGTTTGAGGCGGGCGATGTGCTCCACTGGTGGCATCCGCCAGGAAGTCAAGGCGTACGCACGCGCATCAGCGACGATCTGTTGTGGCTGCCCTATGTCACCGCCCATTACGTCGCCGCCACCGGCGATGCCGGCATTCTTGACGAAGAGGCGTCGTTTCTGCAAGGTGAACCACTGGTGGACGATGAGGAAGAACGCTACGCTCACTACGCACCGACCGGCGAGACGTTCACGCTGGATGAGCATTGCCGTCGTGCGTTGCACAAAGGTACGACCGCGGGCCGGCACGGCATCCCCCTGATGGGCGGCGGTGACTGGAACGATGGCATGAACCGTGTCGGGATCGAAGGCAAGGGGGAAAGCATCTGGCTGGGCTGGTTCCTACACGCTACGCTGACCAACTTCGCCGCCCTGTGCATGAACCGAGGCGACCAAGCGCAGGCATCCATCTATCGACAACAGGCGGACGCCGTGGTCGCCGCGCTAGAAGCCAACGGCTGGGACGGCGACTGGTATCGTCGCGCGTATTACGACGACGGTACGCCGCTTGGTTCGGCGCAGAACACTGAGTGCGAGATCGACTCCATTGCCCAATCGTGGAGTGTGCTATCGGGAGTGGCAGATGCCGACCGCGCCACACGGGCTATGCAGGCGGTGGTGGAGCGGTTAGTCAAGTGGGATGACGGTCTGATCCTGCTCTTCACGCCGCCTTTTGACAAGACGACCCACGACCCTGGCTATATCAAGGGCTACCTGCCGGGCGTCCGCGAGAATGGTGGACAGTACACCCATGCCGCGCTCTGGTCGGTCTGGGCGCTGGCCGAATTGGGCGATGGCGACCAGGCTTCGGCGCTATTTCGGTTGCTCAATCCAATCTACCGGGCCGATACGCCGGAGAAAGCGGCGCGCTACAAAGTCGAGCCCTATGTGGTTGCGGCCGATGTGTACGGCGTCGCACCCCACGTGGGACGTGGCGGCTGGACCTGGTACACCGGCTCCGCCGGCTGGATGTATCGCCTGGGCGTCGAAGCGATTCTGGGGCTTCAGCGCACGGGGCAGGAGCTACGTCTGGACCCATGTATCCCCAAGCAGTGGACGGGCTATTCCATGACCTATCGGTATGGGCGGAGCACTTACGCGATCCGGGTTGACAATCCACAGGGCGTCAACCGTGGGGTACGCCAAATCATGCTGGATGGTGCCGACGTACCGAATGGCATGGTGGCGTTGGTGGACGATCCTCAGTGTCATCAAGTGAGGGTCGTGCTCGGTCAAGATTAGGCCTACACCAAATATCGCGCAACAATCGTCGCAAGAGCTGTTCCAGTGCACGCACTATTGCTGTGATAGCCTGGCGCTTACGCTGATGTTGGGACCGTCCCCTTCTGCTATGCTACGAAGAACGGTGTTCTCGGCGAACCCATCTGGAGAAGAAACGGGCAGTGAGGTTCAACGCGAAATCCGATGTGCGAGTTCTCGCCGCCGAACGAGGAACTGCCCAACTGAGCGCCATATGATCACTCGGGACAATCTGATGAGCCAGCCAATCGGAAAGAACACAGGGAGTTCAGAGAATAGCTTCGCCTGTGTACGCCTGCTGATCGCGGACGACCAGCCGCGCGTCAGGCAGAGCCTGGAGGCGCTGCTCACGGCGCTACGCTGGAGTAATCCCAGCCGCACCGAGACCCCAATTGAGATCGTCGGCGAAGCCAATGATGGTCAGCATGCGGTGGAGCAGGTACAGGCGCTCCAGCCGGATGTCGTTGTATTGGATCTGCCCACCCATGATGCTGCGAATCGAATGCCGGTTTCGGGGTCGAAGCTAGATGGTTTGGTTGTGATTCGAACGATCAAGCGCCGGTGGCCTGCCGTCAAGGTCGTGGTCCTCACCATGTATGCTACCGATCGCTCAGCCGTCCTGTTGGCCGGAGCCGATGCCTTTCTGCTCAAGGGCTGCCCTATGAGTGAACTCTTGGATGCAGTGATGCCCGCAGCGCGCTAATACCTCTGATCCACACGCACCTGTTCACCACGAGCCCAACACGGCGGATTCGTTACGTGCTAATGAATCATATGGGATGCTGTTACCCTTCGCCTGCGCCGCGGCGTCGAGCCGGGTGAAGCACCGGCTATGCAGCGGGTGTGAGTTCCCCCTTGTGTGTGCCAAGCTCTCTTCTCCAGCGCCGTCTGTGGCGGATGAACGTTGGCCGAACTCAGCCAGCACCTTCTCCAGCAGTGGCAGCATTTGGTTGACGCGGCGGGCGCGGATTACCCAATCCCACAACGGCTCGAACTTCTTCCAGCCGCCAGCGTAGGCGACATGGCGCAATTTGGTAGACCCAGATGTGGAGGCGCGCATCCAGGCAGTGCGCCACCGCGACGAACAAGATCCCATGAGCTTGTTGGAGCGAAACGAGAACGCGGTGGCGCGGTTGCTGGCGGACGGCTTGACCAACGAGCAAATTGTCGCGCGCCTCGGTTTTCGCGACAAACGCGCAATCAGCCGTACCAATGGCGAGATCTATGCGGCGTGGGGCCTTGCCGACAGCGCCACTGACGAGAAAACGGCGCGCACGCGTGCCGCTATTATCGTGCACACAGGGCGGCTGATTCGTTGGGACGAGGATGGCAACGCCTATACGCTCACCCTGCGCGGCGAGTGGGAAGCACGCGTCACATGACCGGGCGCTTCTGGCTCGCCTGAACTTAGGTGTTTGGTCGACGTGGTCTACAATGATTGCCAAGGGCAAGCAATTCGCTGCAAGAACCGCATTTGGCGATGACATCATGTAGAGCAACTTAGCGACGCCGCTGTTTGCAACGCACTTACGTGTGTACCGACAGCCGGCTCGACAAAAGAGTATCCGCTCGAGATCCTGGTCCCAACGGATAACAAGCGCCCCAATCACGTTCCCATGACCCCAAGACCGGGCGTGAGATGTGATCATTGAACCGACGAGGAGACTCCCATGAAAGTCGCGGAAGTTGTCGTCCGAATCTTGGAAGACGAAGGCATTAGAGCAGCATTTGGTATCCCCGGCGCGGCCATCAATCCGATCTACGAGTATCTTGGTCAGTCTAAACAGATCGTCCATTACATCGCCCGGCACGAGGAGGGCGCAGCCCATGCCGCTGACGGCTACTACCGGGCCAGCGGACGCCTGGCACTGGCCATCTGTACATCCGGACCGGCAGCCACAAATCTCGTCACAGGGTTATACACGGCACAGGTGGATTCTATCCCTCTCATTGCTATTACCGGGCAAAATGTGCGCGCCCAACTTGGCAAAGAGGCGTTCCAAGCCGTCGATATTGCCACCATCGCGCGGCCGGTCTGCAAGGCCACTTGGTGTATCACCGAGCCTACCCAAGTCCCGACTGTATTGCGTGAGGCGTTCCGCACCGCCCGCGCGGGGCGGCCCGGTCCCGTGCTGATCGATCTGCCCCTGGATGTCCAACTTGCGGATATTCCTTACGCACCGGAGCTGGATGCCCCGCTTTCCTTCGCCAATCCGGCGCCCAACCCTGAGCAGATTGCCCAGGCGATAGACATGCTGCTTAACGCCAATAAGCCCGTCCTGATCATGGGCGGTGGCGTCCTGCTGGCCGGAGCCAGCGCGAAATTCGTGGAGTTTGCCGAATACCTCGCGTTGCCTGTTATCACCACCTACATGGCGACAGGCGGCATCCCCGCGGATCACCCGCTGCATGTCGGACACATCGGCATCCAGGTCGGGTCACCCTTCGGCAACCACTTCTTCCTGGATTCAGACTTGGTGCTCGGTATCGGTTGCCGTTTCGGCGACCGCCATACCGGAAAGCTGGATGTGTACACTGCGGGCCGGCGCTTCGTCCATATCAACATTGAGCCCTCCCACATTGGCCGCATCGTCCCCACCCATCTCGGTATTGTGGCCGACGCAGGCCTGGCCCTGGACGCACTGCTGGCGGAGGCCAAGCGCCGCACGCAGGCACGTACCCCTGCCCCACGCGTCGCGGAGATTCCTGCCAAGCGGGCGGCGATGGCGCGCAGGACCGACTACACAGAGACGCCCATCAAGCCGCCGCGCGTATACCAGGAAATGAACCGATACTTCGGCCCGGACACCATCTTCACCACCGGCTGCGGTCTGACGCAGATCTGGTCCGGCCAGTTGCAGAGTACGGCCAAACCCCAAACTTATCTTGTCTCCGGTGGAGCCGGTACGCTGGGTTTCGACTTGCCCGCCGCAATTGGCGCCAAAGTGGCTCGCCCCGATGCAACCGTGGTTGCGGTCATGGGCGACGGCGGCTTCGGCTTCATGATGGAAGAATTGGCGATGGCCTGTCAGCACCGCATCCCTGTGATCGTGGTCATCATCAACAACGGATACCTTAGCCTGATCCGGCAGAACCAACGCTACGCCTACGAATATGAATATGCTGTAGACCTAACTTACGACGGCCTCGGCATCGACTTCGTGAAGTTGGCTGAAGCCTTCGGCGCCTACGGGGAACGCGTAACCGCTCCGGACGAAATTCGCAATGCCTTCGAACGCGCGGTCAAATGCGGTAGACCGGCAGTACTCGACATCATCGTGGAACGCGAAACCGACGCCTCGATGGGCGGCAGTCTGGACAAGATCCGCGAGTTTGTCTAGACGCAGCGCACGCGTGTCGAGAGTGAGGCATCGGGGCAGTTGCTCTGTCAGGACACAGCGGCTGTCAACCGGTGGGTTGGTGAGCGCCTCTGGCTAGACTTGAGCGCCGTCACCAGGGCTGCCGCAATCGCGGGCGCCGACCGGCAGATACCCTGGCTCAGTTCCTACCGGCAGACCAACAGCCTGCCAAGGGAGAAGCCTAGAAATACAAGTTAGTTCTGCATGCGTATATCTGGGATTATGGGGAGTCAGGCCATTATGGAGATCCTGGCACACCTCGCTGGTGTCCAGGTCAGTCAAAAGGAAAGTTGAGTCTAGGAGGCCAAATGATGGACGAAGAACCAGTCGGGACTACGGATCAGAGCGCCGGTGAAGAAGCGAAGAAGGTCTTTACGGAAGAGTTCAAGGTCAAAGGCGATGAGATGG
>CAYJQA010000399.1:0-5695 GCA_964372065.1 uncultured Litorilinea sp. | reverse complement strand
GTGCGTGGTCTGCTGCGGCGTGTCTTGTTTCCGTCCGCCATGTACTACCTTCGCAATGTTGGTTGGCGCTGCCGGCGGCTAGCGCCAGGCTTTGCCCCAGTCGCGGGTGTGATATTGGCTGCGGATACGCCATTCCCGCAGGGTATTCAGCAGGCCGCGCTTGCGCGCGCCATACGCGCGATTATCCCACAGGTTGTGACGTTCGCCTGGATCGTGCTTGAGGTCGAAGAGCTGGCCGAAGGGTTCGTCGAGAAAGTGGACCAGCTTCCACTCGTGCGTGCGGACCATGCTCATGTACTCGGTCGTTTGCAGAATCCCGTCGCGGCTGTGTTCGGCGAAGACGGCTTCGCGGCCAAACCACTCATGGCCTTCCAGCGCCGGGCGCAGGGAGACGGCCTCACAGGACGCGGGCGGCGTGACGCCGGCGAGTTCCAGAATGGTGGGACCGATGTCCATGAGCTGGCACAGGGCGTCGCTGCGATGACCTGCGGCAAGACGGCCCGGCGACCAGACGATCAGCGGGACGCGCGTGATCACGTCGTACATGGTCCACTTCTGGCTGTGGCCGTGGTCTCCGAGCGCGTCGCCGTGGTCGGACGCAAAGATGACGACCGCGTTGTCGAGATAGCCCTTGTCGTCTAGGGCGGCCAAGATCGCGCCGACCTGGTGGTCGATCATGCTGACGTTGGCGAAATAATGGGCGCGCTGGCGGTGCAGTTGGTCGGGCGTCGGGTTGAGCAGGTGGACCACCGAGTCGTGATCCACCGCGTGATTGTGCCGGCGCATAGCCAGGAAGGGCGGTGGCTGCTGCGCCAATTCCTCTGCGCCGACGTGCGGCAGCGGGAGATCCTTGGCGAGATAAGGCGCGAGATAACCCGGGGGGGGGTCTTTGGGGGGTTGCGGGCCGGGGAAGCCGATCTGCATAAAGAGCGGCTGTTTGAACTTGGGCTTGGCGCGCAGCCACCACGCCGCAAAGTTGCCGACGAACATATCCGAGTGCAGATCTTCGGGCAGCGTCCACTCGAACGCGCCCATGCGCTCGCGGTAATCGGGCAGGCTGCGATAGTGCTCGCGCTGCTGTTTGACGAGACCGCGTGCAGCCAGCGCCTTGTCCCATTCGTCGAAGTAATAGCGGTTTTCCAGGTAGCGGTCTTTGTTCTCCACGACGAAACGCTCATGGAAGCCCAGCGGCGTGTCATAGGGCCAAGTGTGCATCTTGCCGACGTTGACGCAGTAATAGCCCGCGCCCGCGAGGTCTTCGACCCAGGAGTGCGTCCAGCGGTCGGCATTCTTGAGGATGCCGGTCGTGTGGGGATAGTAGCCGGTGAAGACGCTGGCGCGCGACGGGGCACAGGAGGGCGCGGTAATGTGGCAGTTGGTGAAGCTGACGCCCTCGTTCGCCAACCGGTCGAGATGCGGCGTGTCCATGTAGGGAAAACCCAGCGCCCGGATGGTGTCGAACCGCTGTTGGTCCGTGATGATGAAAATGATATGGGGTCGTTCGCTGGGCATGACCGCGGCTTTCCTGGCGTGGGCTACTCGCCGTAATACTCCTCTTTGAGCAGAGAAAAGAGGCGCATGTCGTGGAACGCGCCCTTGAAGAAGTCGTGCTGGCGCAGGATGCCCTCTTGTGTGAAGCCGAGGCTTTGCAGTAGACCTACGGACGCCGCGTTGTCTACCATGACCAACGCCTCGATGCGATTCAACTCGAGTTCAGTGTAGCCGAAATCCAGAATAGCGTCGATGGCCTCGCTCATATAGCCCTGCCGCCAGTGGGCGCTGTGCAACTCATAGCCGATCTCGCCGCGGTATTGGCGGAGCCAGACATAGCCGCACGTACCCAGGAGCGCGCCGTCCGACTTGCGTTCCAGGCCCCAGCGGATGGCGCGTTCCAACTCGAAGCTCTCGTCGAAGAAATCGACCAACTCCTCGGCCTGGCTGAGCGCGGTGTAGGTGGTCAGGTCATAGTAGCGTGTGACCTGGTCGTCGCTGAAGAGGCGGTAGATGGCGGGCGCGTCGTCGGGCATGATCTCGCGCAGGATCAGGCGCTCGGTCTCGATCTCCGGGAAGGTGGCAAAGGCGTTTTCCATGCAGGTCGGTCCTCAGAGGGGGAGGGGAATGGCGCGGCCTTCGGCGGCGCTGCGGATGGCGGCTTCGGTGAACTCCATGTACTTCACCCCGTCCTCAAAGGTTGTGTGCGTGACCGGCTCCAGCCCGCGAATGGCGTTGATAAATTCCTCTTCCACGCGCCAGCCGCCTTGCTCGCCGGCGGGAATGGCAAGCTCGGCCAGCGCTGTGTCGCCGCGCCGCCCGCCGAACAGTTTGTTCTGCGCATAGCGCAGCGTGCCTTCGACGCCGAAAAGGTAGATTTCGGGTGGGCCGGCCAGCGCCGTAACCGCCGACACCTGGATGTGCAACTGCGCGCCGCAGGCCATGTCGGCCAGCACGTCGATATGGTCGGGGACGCGGATGGGCTGAAGGCTGCCCGACGCGGCGTGGCGCGACTTGACAAAGGTCTTGGCCTGGGCGGTGACCGTGGTGGCGTGACCGAGCCAGCGCATGATGGCTTCGTACCAGATGCCCAGGGTCATGGTGTTGAAACCACTGAGGTCGAAGTCGTTGCGCCAGTGCATGGGCGCGCCGGTGTCCAAGAAGGAGCCGCCGACACGGGCTTCCACGGCCAGCACATCGCCCAGGTAGCCTTCGGCGAGCAGGCGCTTGATGGTGCGGTCCACGCCCAGGGTCATGGGCGAGGGCACAATCTGGGCGACCAGGTGCGGATTGGCCTGGGCCGCGGCCAGCATCTCATGGGCCTCGTCGGCGTTCATGGCCATGCGCGCTTCGCACAGGACATGCTTGCCCGCATCCAGCGCGGCCAGGGTGAGCCGTGCGTGCATATAGGGCCAGGTCCCGATCATGATGGCGTTGGTGTCCTCCGCCTCGATCACGTCGAGCCAGTTTGTGTAGACCTGGGGGATGCCGAACTGGGCGGCGACGCGCTCACCGGAGGCCTGGCTGCGGTTGCACACGCTGACGATCTCGACGCCGGGCTGGGCCTGCAGACCGGGGAAATGTCTGCTGGTGGTATTGGCGCCGGCGCCGATGACGCCGACGCGGATGGGTGTCTGGGGCATGTCTTCCTCCTGGGTGCGGCGTGACAAATGCAGCCGGGTGTCGCTTTTGCCGGATTGCTCACCTATTGTACGATGCGAGGAACGCTGCTGGCAAAGGTTCGCCGGCGGTCGCCAAGCCGCCGGCTACCCGCACCCCACCCATAGGAGGAAGACCATCCATGACACCGATCCGGTTTGCGCTGGTCGGCGCGGGCAACATCGGCAAAATCTACACCGCGGCCTTTGCTCAAATCCCCGACGCCGTGTTGACGGTTGTGTGCGACCCAGCCGAGGCCGCAGGCCGGGCGCTGGCCGGTCTGTGTGGCGCGGCATGGGTCGCCGACTATCGCGCGGCTGTGGTGCGGGCGGACGTGGACGCCGTCATCGTCGCCACGCCCAGCGGGACCCATGCCGACATAGCTGTGGCCGCGGCCAATGCGGGCAAACATCTGCTGGTCGAGAAGCCGCTGGAGATTACGCTCGACCGCGCCGATGCGATCATCCAAGCCGCCGAAGCGGCCGGTGTGGTGTTGGCGTGTATCTTTGGGCTGCGCTTTACGGACGGTGCGGCCCTGGCCAAGGCCGCCGTCGAGGCAGGGCGGCTGGGACGGCTGACGCTGGCCGATGCTGCGGTCAAATGGTACCGGCCCCAGAGTTACTACGATTCGTCATGGCGCGGTACGTGGGCCACGGACGGCGGCGGCGCGCTCATGAACCAGTCCATTCACTGCATCGATCTGGTGCAGTGGCTGGCCGGCCCGGTGGCGAGCGTAATCGGCCGCACGGCGACCCTGGCGCACGTCATGGAGACGGAAGACACCGCCTCGGCGGTGCTGACCTACGCGAACGGCGCGCTGGGTGTGATCCAGGGCGCGACGTCTTCCTGGCCGGGCGATCCGGCGCGCGTCGAACTGCGCGGCGACCGCGGCACGATTGTGCTGGAGGAAGGCCGCATCGTGGTCTGGAAGCTGGCCGACGCCACGCCGGAGGAGGAAGCTGCGATGCTGGCATTGGAAGGCGTGGGCGGCACCGGCGCGGCCGACCCGCTGGCAATCGGCTTTGAGAAGCACCGCCGCCAGATCGTGGACCTCGTGGAGGCGATTCGCACCGGTAGGCCGCCCGCTGTGCCAGGAGTCGAGGCGCGGCGAGCGGTCGAAATCGTGCGCGCGATCTATCGGTCGGCGCAGACCGGCGCGGCGGTCACGCTGCCGCTGGCGGAGTGACGCCGGTCCCGCGGCGCGCACGAACCCCGCGCGGTGGCAGCACCTTGAGTAAACCAATGTCATTCACGTCATACGACCAAGGGGGAAGGCGATGAGTATTCGGTTCAACGGGTTGGGGATGCACATGGGTAGCCTGTCACAGCTTTCCGACGCCGAGACACGGTCGGTCAGCGCCGAGAACTTCACGGGCGCGAAGGGTCAGGCCGGGATGGCGACCGAAGGCACGGGCGCGATTGCGGCGCGTGAGTTGGGGCAAGGGTGGAAGGTATCGCCCAGCATCAACATCGCGGGCAGCACGACCGTCACGCTGACGGACATTGACGGCCCCGGCGCGATCCAGCATATCTGGCTGACGGTCCATCCGGACCACTGGCGCAAGCTGGTCTTCCGCTGCTATTGGGACGGCGAAGAGACGCCTTCGGTCGAGACGCCCATCGGCGACTTCTTCTGCATGGGCTGGGGGGAGCGGGCCAATATCACATCGCTGGCGGTGTGCGTCAACCCGGCGGGGGGCTTCAATTCCTACTGGGAGATGCCTTTCCGTCGCCATGCGCGTATCACGGTAGAGAACCTGTCGCCGGATGAGGTGCGCGGTTTCTACTATCAAGTGACCTACACGCTGACTGAGGTGCCGGAGGACCGCGCCTACTTCCACGCGCAGTGGCGGCGATCTAACCCGCTGGCGTACATGGACGTGCACACGATTCTGGACGGCATCCGCGGCAAGGGTCACTACGTGGGGACCTATCTGGCCTGGCAGGTGAACAACAACGGTTGGTGGGGCGAAGGCGAAATCAAGTTCTATATGGACGGCGACCGCGACTGGCCGACCATCGCGGGGACGGGCACGGAGGACTACTTTGGCGGCGCGTGGGACTTTGAGCAGCCCAAGGGCGAATACTGCGTCTTCTCGTCGCCCTATACAGGGCTGCCCCAGGTCATCAAGCCGGACGGCCTCTATCGCACCCAGCAGCGGTTCGGGATGTATCGCTGGCATATTGCGGACCCCATCCGCTTCCATCAAGAGCTGCGGGTGACGATTCAGGCATTGGGCTGGCGGGCGATGGTCAACGACCTGCGCCGCTATCTGCCGCTGCAGGACGATATTGCGTCGGTGGGCTACTGGTATCAGGCCGAGCCACATGCACCCTTCCCGACGCTGCCGGACCTCAACGGGCTTGAGGTGATCTAGGTGAGGGCCGCGCGCCGAACTTGGCTACCGGTGTGGGCGTGCGCCGGGGCGCTGGCGCTGTACTGCGCCTCGGTCGCGCCGACCGTCCTCTGGGGCGACGACGCCATGTTCCAGCGCACCGCGGCGCTCAACGTATTGGCGCAGGACGGGAGCGGGCATAGGCTGTG